>JASMLX010000194.1 GCA_030748495.1 Candidatus Poribacteria bacterium
GAAGTTGGAAAGCTAAGTATTGAAATCATCGATTTCGATTTGTATCAACTGGTTGATGGAGTGATTCGCCTGTTATCTCCAAAAGCCGATGAAAAATCGCTTCGACTCACTTGCCAGATTGAGAATAACCTACCTCGATACCTGAAAGGAGATCCGGTCCGAATTCGGCAAATTTTGTTGAATTTGATCGGTAATGCCATCAAATTCACTCAGCGTGGCACCGTTACGCTGACTGTCCAATTAACCAATATTGCCGATCACACTGACCTGTCTAACAGTGACTACCAAATCCTATTTCGAGTTCAGGATACGGGGATTGGCATTCCAGAAGGTAAGCGAGATCAGTTGTTCGAAAGTTTCTCGCAGTTGGAAATAGATTTTACCTGGCAATACAGTGGAACTGGTTTAGGATTAGCAATTTGCAAACAACTGGTGGAGGCGATGGACGGGCAAATTGGCCTTGAAAGTAACGAAAATGAAGGTTCGACTTTCTGGTTCTACCTTGGCTTCTGTTTAGGCGATGCCTCTATCCTAGAGTCGAACGAACTGCATTTATCAATTAATTTACCCCTTTTCACCGGGGCACGAGTACTGGTAGTTGAGGACAATCCGACTAACCAAAAGGTAGTGCAGGAATACCTGCGCTTGATGCAGATCGAATTCGAGATTGCTGAAAATGGCCAGTATGCTGTTCGGAAGACCAGTGAACAAACCTACGATCTGATCTTAATGGACTGCCGGATGCCGGTGATGGATGGGTTTGAAGCCACGAGGAAAATTCGGCAACAGGGGAAAGCGACCAATACGCCGATTGTAGCCATGACCGCCAGGATTCTGGACCAGGCTCGACAACAGTGTCTAGATGCTGGAATGGACGACTATCTGGCTAAGCCTTTTCAGGAAGCAGAATTGGTTTCAATCTTGAACAAGTGGTTAAAAGTGAACGGTTCCCCGAGATCCAAACCGGAACTCCAGTCAGGAGTAACTCATGGCCAGTTAACCGCCCGCCAAACGGGCACGGACCAGCGGCTGACATCCTCGAGCTACCCTACCAGTTGGCAACCGAGGGATACACCCGTAATTAATCTGGAACTAATCCAAGGGTATAGTTTACAGAATCCGACTTTTTTAATCGAAGTGTTGAAAACGTCCCGCGAACATCTTCCAAAGGAGTTGCATAGGTTAAAAATAGCATTGGGTGATGGCGACCTAAAACGGGCATACAATCATGTCCATACGATTGGCGGTTCGTCGGACACACTGGGAGCAAAGGCGTTATCGCAAACAGCATTCCTGATGGAGCAACATATCGAAGCTAAAAACCTGGCCTTGGCAGAAAACGCATTATCGGATTTGGATTTAGCTTGGCTGACCGTTAAAAAAGAATTAGATCGCCTGATTGGGCTTGGTCAAACCTAATCAAGAGCGAAAAAATGGCCGAAGTCCGGCCTCAAGGGAAAGGTAGTGGAAAAATTGAGAATTGGCCTTGTTGGATCTGGCGGAATGGCGAACCGTCTGGCGGATCGATTTTCAAAACGGGGATGCTTGGTAGCGATTGCATCCCGTAACCGGGAAACTGGCAAGCAACTGGCGGAACGGTATACTACTCAGTTTACCGATAAATGGTCAGACTTGATTCAAGCCGATGGTCTCGACGGTATTGCCATTGCAACGCATAACAATAGCCATGGTCAAATTGCTGTAGCTGCACTTAAAGCTGGCAAGCACGTTTTTGTTGAATACCCGTTATCGATGTCGATTGAGAGTGGACAACGTGCTATTGAGTTGGCAGTAGCTAGAGGAAAAATTCTGCGTGTCTCCCACCCGGAACCTATCTCAGACAGGCATTTGGCACTTAAGTCAGCAGTTAGCCAATTGGGGCAAGTTCAACTGTCTTCTTTCCTGCGCCTAACACCCGGCCGTGGGGCACGACCGGAAATGCTGTTTAATTTGCCTGTCTCTGGAATTCCAGCCCATTTTTTTATCTATCACATTTATCCGACCGTAGATCTGTTTGGCGGTGCGAAATGGGTTGAAGCCGCCTCATTTTATGAAGGAATGAGTGGTGATGGTCAATACCAGAAATTTGTCAACAGTTTGCAAATTGAGTTTAGATCTGGTGGTATCGGCCAGTGGACTTGGGCCGGCGGGGTTACAATTGAGCGAGCAGAGCAACATCAACGTTATATCTTGACCGACGGTACTTTGATTAGTGCAGATGACGGCTGGCATTTGAGTACGTCAACCGGAACCAAACCGGTTTCTCTGATTAACCTAACACCTGACGTTGCCTCATCGATTGAGGAGCAGTGGCTACAAGACATCACCACCGAGAATATGGATCAGTCAATAGTAGATGCTCAAGTTGCGTTAGAATCAATCAAAATTAGTCTGTCGGCACAAATGGCAATTGAGCGGGGACATCGGGTTGAGATTGTTTGAGCCCATAGATCTCAATTTCCCGTATCGATGGAAGTTTAGGCTGGATTTGATTCAGATCCGCAACGCTTTGTCCAAGTTTTTTCAACCGATCGACTAGTATTCCTGCGGTTCTTGCCCCTGACTGGCCTCCTTGAATTGGCTCGTTTTTGAGGACCTTTTCCACTACCGACCTAGCGCCCAAAACGGCAATCGTATTGACTTTCAACTTGATCTGATTGGTCCTGGCTTTCACCTCAACTATTGAGGTCGGTGGTCGGTGTGACTTGACTTGGGCGACTACTCTCCACTCCTCTTCTTGATGGTCGAAGATCCAGAGCTGAAAATCGTTTAGGTCGTCGCTATGGACAATAATTCGGTGGATATCCTGAACTGACGACAGTTGGATAACTGTTTCGGCTGATGGATAACCAGATAGCTTGTGCAGATCCGTCACTTTTAGTGGTAGCAGCGACTGAGTTTGAAGATCTCCATCAATCATGGCTGGCGTGGTTGTGGTTGCCTCTTGTGCCAGGTTTTTGCTCCACTGTTGTTCTAATATGGAAGTACACCCAACCCAAATTACCATCAATATTCCCCAGACCATTCTATTCGCGCTCGTCTGCATAGTGGATCTCCTGTGATAGTTCAGTAAACGGATGGAAGTTGTTTAAGGTTCACTCTAACTAAATGGTGTGCATATCCACCGAGTACTAGGCTATAATGTTCAACAGTTTTGACTGTCGATAAAATGGAATCTTGTAGATGGCAAACCCTTCAGCAGATTTGGTGATTATTGGTGGTGGCATCATTGGTTGTACCATCGCTTACTATGCTACCCAGGCTGGCCTGAAGACAATCGTAGTCGAGAAAAACCCTCGCCCGACGCAAGAGGCCTCTTGGGCGGCAGCCGGCATTTTAGCTGCCCACGCCTCGACCGATCAGCCCTATGCCCAACTAAGTCGTAAAAGTTTGTCGCTGTTTCCCCAGTTGGCTGTAGATCTGCATCAGGCCACAGGTATTGATATTGAGCTTCGCTCAAACGGTTCTCTGTTTCTCTGCTTCAACCAGGACGAGTTCCAGAACTGGAGCGGGCTAGCCAAGCGACGTCAGAATCGAGGATTATCAGCAGAAATCCTCTCACCACCAGAGATAGAGAAACTAGAACCCATGGCTAGCCGAGAAATTATAGGAGCCGTTTTATTTCCCGACGATTGTCAGGTTCACTCCCCCCGATTTGGCTCAGCTATGGCCTTAGCTGCGCAACTGCAAGGAACCCGATTTATCTGTGGGAATGGGGTCGACCGGTTTCTATTTCAGGATCAGCAAGTTATCGGCGTTACTGTAAACCAGGAACAGATTTTTGGCGATCAGTTTGTGGTGGCAACGGGTTGCTGGACGGAGCAACTGACCACCCATCTGGAGTATCCTCTGCCGATTTCACCTGTTCGAGGGCAGGTGGTAATGACTGAGGTTGTGCCACAACCACTAACCCGTATCCTTGAAGGGGGTGGCGCTTACATCGTACCTCGGGCCGAGGGAAAGATCCTAATCGGCGCAACGATAGAAGAAGCCGGCTACAATAAGCAGACCACTCTAGGCAATACGCTGGATCTCATCCAGGTAGCTGTTCAAACTGTGCCGTGCTTGTCAGGTGCACCACTACTCAAAACTTGGGCTGGTCTTCGCCCCTACACCAAAGGAAATCCTTACCTGGGTCGGCTACCGGGGCATGACAATGTAGTAGTCGCAACCGGGCATTACAAAACCGGAATCTTACTGGCTCCAATTACGGGCCAGCTAATTAGCCAGTTACTGACCGACCAAACACCAACTATTCCTCTAGAGCCGTTTAGAGTGGACCGACACGCTTCATCTACAATAGATTAAGTTTCGTTGATGACGACCTCGGCTATCAAGGTTACACCCCGTTCGATCCTGCTCGGTATTTTGCTGATCCCGGTCAATGTCTATTGGATGACAATTGTCGAGGTCAAATACTATTCTCTCGACGGTTCCTGTTTACCTCTCTTTATCCAGCCAGTATTCATCCTTTTTCTGCTGATCTTAGCCAACCTGCTACATCGAAACCTGTGGCCTAATACTGCGCTTAACCAAGCAGAACTGTTGACAATCAATATCATGGTGGCTATGTCCTTAACTATCGCAGGACATGATACTATGCAAAATATGTTCGGTGCCATTGTGCATCCATTCTGGTTTGCCACAGCGGAGAACGAGTGGCAAAACCTGTTTTGGCACTATATTCCCCGCTGGTTGACCGTTACTGATCAACAAACCCTTAAAGGATTTTATGAAGGTGAATCCTCAATCTACTTAGCGCAAAATCTGTTGCTCTGGATTCGTCCGCTCTTTTTTTGGGGAATCTTTTTTTTGGTGATGATGTTCGCCATGCTCTGTATCAACACACTGATTCGCAAACGCTGGACTGAACAAGAAAAGTTAGCCTATCCCATCATCCAACTGCCGCTGGGCTTATCTGAAGATGCCGGTATCAAACTGCTCCGAAACCGAATTATGTGGGTCGGTTTCGGCCTGGCTTTTACCATCGGGTTGATCAACGGCATCGCCTACCTGAATCCAGCAGTGCCTGACATTCCTTATATTAAGCGCACATCGGTTTGGGATCATATCTTTACCCAACGCCCCTGGAATGCGTTACAAGGGGTTCGAGTTTCGATGTACCCGTTTATGATCGGGTTAGCCTTTTTTCTTCCCCTAGACCTCTCCTTCTCTTGTTGGTTTTTCTTTCTTTTACGTTATGTCGAACGCATCATCGGTTATGCGCTAGGTACGCGTTATTTTCCTGCTTTGAACGACCAGGCTTCTGGTGCCTGGATTGCGCTCTTTTTTATTGCCGTTTGGGTAACACGCCAGCATTTAATAGAGGTGGGCAAACGCATTATTGGTCTTGACACCAGTTTGAACGATACTGATGAACCGATGCCCTATCGCTGGGCGGCGATTGGTTTAATCACCTCGTTCCTGATCTTAGCAATTTTTACTCGTTCAGCCGGTATGCAGGTGTGGATCGCCGCCATCTTTTTTGGCCTCTATTTCATGTTCTCCTTTGCCATTACCCGAGTACGGGCTGAACTCGGTACACCACACGAAATCTACTACGTTAATCCGCACGATATCATGGCTACGACTGGTGGAACCCGAAATTTCGATCCTTCTAGCTTGACCATCGTTTCACTTTTTTACTGGTTTAATCGGGGCTATCGAAATCATCCCATGCCAAACCAGATTGAAGCCTTTAAGATGGCGGAATCGGTTGGCATGCCCAACCGCTCTTTGTGGCTGGCTATGGTGGTGGCAATTATCGTTGGTATTGTAGCCACTTTTTGGGCCAACCTAGATGTCACCTTCCGCAATGGGGCTATCGCCAAAGCGGGAGGGTTCAAAGACTGGGTCGGACGCGAGTCTTTCAACCGGCTGCAAAGATGGTTGCACAATCCATCTGAGCCAAATCTGACTAAGAGCGGATTTATGGGGCTTGGAGGGTTACTGACTTTCGGTATGATGTTTATGCGGGTCCGTTTTTTGTGGTGGCCGTTTCACCCCGCCGGTTATGCATTGGCCATTAGTTTCGCCATGGACTATTTCTGGTTTACCTTCCTAGTTGCCTGGCTGATCAAACTGTTAATTGTCCGTCACGGTGGTCTGCAAATGCACCGCCGACTGGCGCCTTTTTTTCTCGGTTTAATCTTGGGAGACTATGTGATTGGATCTATCTGGTCGTTGATTGGTACAGGGTTAGGGGTTAGAACCTACAAGATCTTTATCTAGTCCCTTCCCTTGTCGCAAACAAATTGCCAGATTATTGCGCACCGGATGTGCCGAGCAAGTGGTATGATTTAGCAAATACGAACAATAAAGGAGGTATTATAAATTATGAAAGTATTGGTAATTGGTGGAACGGGCAATATTAGTCGTCGGATTGTCACCGCCTTGTTGAAACGCAACCATCAAGTTACGATTTTTAATCGGGGTCAGCATCCAGACTCCCCACCAGCGGAGGTACGGGTGATTCTTGGCGATCGAAAACAGAGAGACGACTTTGAACAGAAGATGAAAGCCGAAACCTTTGATACGGTTATCGATATGATCTCTTTTAATACCGAGGACGCCGCTTCCGCTATTCGTGCTTTCGAGGGACGAATCCAGCACTTTATTCAGTGTTCGACAGTGATGACTTACGGTCCGCCTTTTCCTCGCAATGGCATTAATGTTACCGAAGCTGATTCGCTAAATGGAAGTTCCGCTTACGGTTTAGGCAAAATAGCGGCTGACAATCTGCTCTTAAAATCGTACCGAGAAAATGATTTCCCCACCACTATTTTGAAGCCGTCTTATACCTACGGCTCGGGTATCAATGTTCATCGTCAGGTGGGTGGTGATGGCAGTTGGATTGATCGACTACGGAAAGGTAAGCCTATTTTATCCGCGGGTGATGGATTGAATCTGTTCCAGTTTCTGTCATCGCATGACGCAGGAGAAGGCTTTGCCGAAGTAATAGGTCGAACTGAGTGTCTGGGTCAGATTTATAATATTGTTCATCCTCAACCCAGAACGTGGAACCAATGGCATCAAGCGGTGGCCGAAGCTATTGGTGTTGAGGCAGAAATTGTATCTGTGGCTCAAGAGACATTGGTCGCTATTGCCCCTGAACGATTCAAGGGACTAGCTGGCAACTTTGGTCACACCCAGGTTTTCGATGGCCAAAAATTGGCCCAAGTAATTCCCGAGTTCCAACCCAAAACACCTCTAGTGGAAAGTTTAGCTGAAAATGTCGAATGGATGGACCAGCGGAACCTCATCCCAAACAGCGATGAAGATAGGCTAGAGGATATGATTATTGCTACGGTACGAAAACTGCAGAACCAAATTTAGTTCTGCACAATTCGTAAAGAACTTTCTCTTATTCGCTTTTCGGTAAATGGTGGCTGTACTGCCTGCTCCAGCCAACTGCATAATATTCCCCTACAGATAGCCATCTGGTATAAAAAACACAAATACAATACGTGATATTTGGAATTGGGTCATTCTTCTACCAGTGTAATTAGTTGGTCTGCTTTGACGGTTTTTAACCGCTTAGATCGTCCATTTGGCCACTGAATCTCCATGTCTTGCAGCATTTGCATTTGGCCTAACCCAATAAAAAGGCGTGGATCATTGGCTGAAAGATAACTGGCCGTTCTTTGTAATTGCAGTATCCTACTTTTACTATTCAGTGTATACCGAATAATAGAACCCACACCATCACGATTCCTCTGGTTGCCAATGATCCGAAAGGCCAACCAACGGTTATCATTCTGGCTATCGTTTCGCAACAGCACAGGTGGTTGATTGCAGTTTGCAATCAGCAGATCCAGATCACCGTCATTGTCATAATCAGCGCAAGCGGCTCCTCGACCAACTTTTTCTCTGGAAATAAGGGCTGTTTTTTAGCACTACTTTTCGCTGAGCAAGGCTAGTGAGTTCATAGTAGGTGCCAGCTCCATTATTGTGATAGAGTTGATCTCGCTACAGCGCTAGTGGGACTTGCCCTTTGACGGTAGTTTCGTCTTGTGCATACCCATTGGCCACGAAGAGGTCCAAATTACCATCGTTGTCGAAGTCCATAAATTTGGTGCCAAAACCGACCAATGTAGCAGTTACACCACCTAAATTGGTTAATTCTGACACGTCGGTGAAAGTGCCATCCCCCATATTTTGGTAGAGGGTGTTTGATTCAGTGTTGGTAACAAAAATATCCAGCCACCCATCGTTGTTATAATCACCAACGTCCACGTCCATACCGACTTCAGGCCACCCGCTTTTACTCAATGCTGGACCTGCGGCCACAGCCATTTCTTCAAAGAGACCACCACGATTAGAAAATAAAAAGTTTGGATCCGTATCGTTAGCCACATAAATGTCGGTGAAACCGTTAGCATTGAAATCACCAAAGCCTATCCCTAATCCACGTACTGAAGGAACGCTGTCCAACCGGACTTCGCTTGTTGCTTGACTAAAAGTACCGTCACCGTTATTTTTGTAATAAACATCCATCGCCGGAGGCAAAGTGTGAGGATGACAATATTCGATCAGTCCTGTTTTCAAGTTAACGCAAGGCTTGGTAGAAGTTGGGTACTGTAAGTAATTCACCACGTACAAGTCGAGATCACCATCCAAATCAAAGTCGCAGAAGCCACAACTCACCTCCCATGAGTCTCGTTACCGACTCCAGCAGTTTTGGTAATGTCAGAGAAGGTCCCATCACCATTATTTTGGTATAAGACGTTAGGAGCAAAATTGGTAATATAGAGATCCACAAACCCATCGTTATTGATGTCGCCAACACCAACTCCCATACCATATCCATGGTATCCAACACCTGATGACCGAGTTGCGTCGGAAAAAGTACCATCGCCATCATTACGATAGAGCACATTCGTAGTTAGCCGTTGGTCATTATGCCGATTAGTGTAATACGTCATAGGGAACTTACCACCATTAACCAGGTACAAATCGAGAAAACCGTTACTGTCGTAATCCAGGAAAGCAGCGCCAGGTCCCATCGTTTCAACGACCCGTTTGAAAGCACTCTTGCCACTGACATGTTGGAAATCAATCCCAGCCGTCTCTGTATCAGTAAAACGAGCAGGCGTTGCCAATAATACTCGTATCACTAGGGCTTGTTAACATTGATTCATCGTTAGTGTATTCTATGGCCATTGGAGGAAAGACCATATCAACAGAAAACTATTGCCTAACGACCAGTGGGAAGGCCTCAAAGATCTTTTGCCAGGCCAGAAGGGTGACCCCGGCCAGACCGGCCGGGACAACC
>JASMLX010000195.1 GCA_030748495.1 Candidatus Poribacteria bacterium
GATTGCTTTCGACGTTATTATGGAATTGATCACCAACGATATTGGCCGTATGAATAACGGCTTCCACCCCTTCGACTGCCTGTCGAACGTAGAACGGGTCGATTAAGTCGCCTTCGACCAGTTCCAGATCGAGGCCTGCTAGCCGTTCCCGACATGGATCGTCGGGCAGAATTGTACCGCGAACTTGATAATTGCGGTACAGCAATTGTCGTACCAACCGACAACCGACCTGACCCGCGGCCCCCGTAACCAATACTTTCATAACACTCTCCTCAATCCATCTATATACATTTTAGCAACCATTCGTATAAGTATGCCAAACATCCAGAGCATTTCCCGTGAGGATTAGGATACTCACAACCATTTCAGACGGTGTCAGTGAGTTGGCTGGTCAAAGAAACAATAATCATTGGCTAAATTGATATGTAAACTGCTGTTACAGCTAAGAACCTGTTTGGTAGAGCATTGAGGTTGAAAGCGCTCCATGTCAGAATGATCAGAAACGAATCTGCAATGGAAGCTAGAAACTATAATTCAGATCCGACGGATCAACAATGGCAATGTATTTAGCCTTATCTACCTCCCAGTTGATGCAACCGGGCGATGACACCACTTTTCGAATAGGTAAGACCGAATTTTGTTGGGATGAAACATCAAATTTCTTTGGCCTCAGAAACCAAATCAGAGTCCACATAGTGGCTGACTACCGGTCGTTTTTCCTCGCTAAATTCCCCTTCATATTCCGGACAATGACGGCTTACGAAACTGACCAATGTTTTATCGTTTCAGATAGTGATTTTGCCATCGGCGGATTGTGTTTTCCCTAATCGATCATAGTACCGCTGTTTCAGTTAGCGTATGCCCTTTGTCTATCAGGAGTATCGCCTTGATTTTATACCGATTGCAGTTTAAAATTTCCGTTTGACGTGATATCCTCTCCTGACTCTTAATCCCTTGCTTCCGGAGGAAAACTCAATATAGAAGAAACGGTTACTCTCCAACAAATCAATGGAGCGGGAAAAACAGAGACCGATCCCCATGATCAAGAATGATTAATGGCCATGCGGATGGCTCATCTGGGTTGATGAGCCCGGCTGAGATTGCTTTGGCCCTAAGGTGTAGTAAATGCGCTATTCGTTACTGGTTGAAGAAATATGGTCTAGGAGGACTGGAAGACCGGCTTACAGGCAGCAACGGTCATCGCCATCCCGGCCTGCAAGCTGAGATACAACAAGCCCGGCTGGTGGAAAGTAATCAAAGAGATCAAAGCCTAGTTCTTGGGCGAGCCTGGTATTGGTCTGAGTCTTTCAAGGGAGCATTACTGGTCGAATAAACTGGGGGACAGTCTGAAAGTTCCCCCGCCAGGAGCATCCTCAGAAGAATCACGACCTAGTGGAATCCTTCAAGCCGCAAGCCGTCAACGAACTGCCGTGAGACCCATTCCCCTTAACAAGCGGGCGTGTACTTAGATTGAAGGTGAACTGCGGGCCAGCCAGAGTCCGATCATATTCTGTTCTGAGGCCAGGCTGGGTTACAACCATAAGCAAAGACTAAATGCTACCAGAATAGCTCTATCCGATCCGACTGTTTGCTTACAGTCCGGAGTTGAGTGCCATGGAATGGGTCTCAACTCCGCTGAAGCGGTATATGTCTGAGGCTGTCTGGAAGAGTCTGGGTACAATGGAGGTCGCCATCACCCGGTGTTGGGTGACAGGTTGGTTAACTTGTGCTGTGAGAATGTTCATAGGCCTGCGTCAGGCAGCATTTTTAAACTAAAGATGGTATTATCCCTATTTTGACCATCTCTTTCCTGTCGAGGGGCATCTGTTAACTCGGCCTTTCCAACTCTTTTAAGTGCCACGTTACCAAGTTTATTATTATCTCAGATCATGGATCTTAAAACACATGAATTTTTGATGATGTTTCCATTATTCTGTTTTGGACTGGCTATGACACTGTTCTCAGACAGTCTAAAAGATTCGACTTTATGGAATCCTGCCAACCATAAAATCAAGGTGCTAACAGATCAGTAAAAAGGAGATTGAAATGGTGAATCAAGATACGCAGCAGTTAGATCAACAACTCCACCAACTATTTGGTGCGCATACGTATAGTGAAGGGCCACTAGCGGTTAGTGGGGCCGGACGACGCTTCGTTGGCCTAGATTTGTGCCACCCCTTGAACCCTGATCAGGTAACATTTATACTGGATGCGTTGAGCCAATTCCGCATTATCAGTATCGCAGGACAAGATTTGACCGCCTTTTCGCTGGCCCATTTCGAACGGTTTGCCAACCACTGGGGAGCACCTGTACCACACCCTAATAACTTTCTGCGAGGCGGAAAACCAGCACAGTCCGATGGTAATAGTGATGGCGAATTCGAACTGATTCCGTTTGAGAATCGTACGGCTTCGGCAGTCAATTTAACTTTCCCCGACCAGTTACAGTGCTTGCCGCACCAATCACCAGCAGTATTGGTTGTTACCAATTTTCGGGGGGAAATTGTTGGTGATTCAAATGGCAACCGCCCCACCCAAGTTGGTCGTGGTGGGTCGTGGCACACAGATATTGAGTACGAGCCGTTACCGATTTATGTCTCTATGTTCTTGGTTCATCACGCACCTGTGACACGGACAACAGAGGGTGGAAACTGGGTCAATGCGCCCGACTCACCTGGCCCGTATTTTGAAGGTAGTAGCGACGAACTGATGAAACGACGGATGAGACTCCCACTGAACGGTGAAACTGCATTTGCCGATACCGCCGCCGCTTTTTCGGCTTTACCGGCCTCAGAACAGGCTGAATTGGAGAAGGTACAACTGCGCAGACGACTGAACATACAAGATCAAGGGTGGTTGGCCCCCTTGGTCCGTACTAATCCCCGTTCTGGGATCAAGTCTTTCCACAGCCCGATCTGGGCTTCACGTCCCCGTGTTCGCCCGCCAGTTGAAGTAGACAGCATGTCGGAGAGTGAGTCCCGTGCCTTTTTAGATCGACTCGAAGCACATGTTCTACAAGAGCGGTTTCGCTACGATCATTTACATCAGCCGGGAGACGTAACTTTGTGGGATAACTACATGACTTTACACAACTCGCCCCCGTCCAAAGGGAATATCGACTCTATTGACGACGCCCGTTTGCTGTATCGATTGAGTTGTAAGGGGGAATCCATATTAACCCTACCTCGACACGATCATGAGGACTGGTTAAAGACTCATGTTCCAGGTGGTTATACGACCCCACCCGAGATTATCAACGTCGGTTAGTCAACAGAATTGCAGTTTCTATGCTGATACTTATTGTGACTAACAAGCCCATTATTTTTAGTCCAACCAAAAATTATAATGTAAGTGCTCATAATGGAGAGATCTGATGATCCAACCCATTTTAATTGGTGGCGAGTGGTGGCCTGTTGACACTTCTGGTCTTCCAACCTCTCAATCTATTAACCAAAGAACCGATTGGCGAAATCTATCCAGCTAGTTTGGTTACCAACGTGAATCGATTGGTAGAGGTTGGAGGAGAAGCCTCTGAACAGTCTGCCGACCAAATCGAAGAACATCGAATTGAGATTGTTGAGATGATCATCAAGAGGTGAACTATCCTAAAGAGACACGGCAGGATGATGTCAGGTTGCCACGAATTATCCGAACTGACGGCTAATATCGATAAGGATGAGTGAAAAAACGAGTACCTCTATCGGGTGATATGATCTGAAAGAATTGGGCGTTGAGGCCAAGAACTAACCATCATGGCTATCGAAACATTGCGGTGCTGGGCATCGTGGATAGGTTGCAGTGCTAAACCGGTACGTCATCGTTAATCTGTTACCCTTGATAACTCTTGAATTATGCGAGTAATTTAAGATGATTATTTTCTGCCCTTCCATTCCCCGGAAAACGGGACAAGTATCATGAGCTACAAATGAGACCGTTTTTTTATTTTTAGTTGCCTTCACCATTCTCAGCGTCGGGGTTTACGATTCAGACGATTCCAGCGGTGGAGATCAATCAAGGCCCAATTCTATGTCTCCCCTTCGAAGATGCGGGCAATCCCGTTGGCCACTCCGACAACCCGGCCAGACTAAAGATCAACGGCAAATTGGAATGGGTCAAGGGAAAGTGTGGCAAATCCCTCCGATCCAAAAGGAAGGAAGCCGATGCGGTTGACGTGCGGACAGTGGCAAAATTGGCGGACACGAGGGTACTAACCCTTGTCGCTTAGACCATGGCAACGGAATTAAGGGGACTGGCGGGATGTCGATTTCCTCGAAACGCATCGGCTCAACAAGTGTGCACCAGCTACAACCTATTTACTTTGGATGAACAGAAAATGTACACTCGGATCAATGAAAAGAGCCAGATTATTTCGGCCACAGTCGTCAAAGACGATAAACGCTATCACATCGCCCATAGGTTTGCAAGTAGAAGAGAAGCTAAACTTCTTATCAGTGGTGTCGAAGAGGCAGCGGCCGCCAATCCGGACAACACGGTCTTGAAAGACAATAAATCACTGTTGTACTCTATTGATGAATCACTCAATCATATTCTTTGATGGTTTCTGTAACCTTTGTAATTCTTTTATTAATTTTATAATTGATACAGATAAGAAAAGAATTTATAGATTTTCTTCACTTCAATCCCTCGAAGGTCAGAAATTGGTAAAGTCTATTGGTCAGCCACCATATAATTATAAGTCCCTGATATTAGTGCAGAATAATATGATGTACCAAAAATCCACTGCCATATTAAACATATTTCGTGAGTTAAGCTTTCCATGGAATCTTGGCTATTATTTTAAAATTATCCCAACGTTTATTCGTGATCACGTTTATGCCATAATTGCGAACAACAGATATAATTTGTTTGGAAAGCGGAACACCTGCCGAGTTCCAAATGATGAAGAAAAACAATTATTTCTTTGACCCAAGCTTAACCGAAGATGACGAGTCCTGCCCAAGTGTGAACATAGCTCATAAGTTGCCAACACGAAGGATAAACCAAACATTGCAGTATCAAGGTGTTGATGGATCTCGTTGGTTGCCTTGTCTTCTTTTTTCCTATGTCAATTTATATCTGCCTAGAAATTCACCAGGGTAAAGGAGCAGTTTAGCCACTAATGTTGTTAGATTACTCATATGGCAAAGCGGTTGAAAGGCTTAAGGTCTGGTGCCCAGAAATTGTACTCTGTACGGCGAGAACTGGTGCCCTGCCGTGTTTGTCGTTACCAATGGATGCAGGGCAAGTTTCCTCTACGTTTATCACGCCAAGAATGGAGTCAGATTCGATCCTGGTTTTTGCAGTGCTTACCTGTTTTGCCATGGCCCAGGAAACAGGGATTGAACCCAAGCCCGTCTTGCCCGCCTTAACACTATACCTGTCTGGCTTTCCAGACAGATATACCCCATCTTTTTTCCGCCACCGTTGAAATAGATGAGACTTAGTTTAGGCCGACAATGGAAAAACAAGAGACACCTCCTAAAAGCTGGTGCAACCAAACCTGGTAGAGGAACTTCCCAGAGGCTAGTCTTTGGCATTCTCAGCCCTGGCGGAAAGGCCTGGGCCCAAGTGATTCCAGATGTAGAAGCCAAGACATTGTTTCCCTGATCTGTCGACGACTAGAAGTTGGCCGTAGCGTCTGTGCCAATTCTTGGGTGAGTAACACCGGCATCGCCACTAAAGACTAGGTTCATAGCCGGGCAAAACGCCATGCGGCAGAATACAGTGACAGCAAAAGGAGGTCATTAATAGCCTGACAAGTTTCGAGGTTATTTGAATCGACGAGGGGCGGCCAAAGGAGGAATAGGCCAAGAGAGATTTTCCCTGGACCTGGCTGCAGATGTCGGGCGCGATAATCATAGGAATGAGACTATTGAAACGCAGAAAAAACTGATGATGAAACAACTGGAGAAGCCACGCATTTAGTGGCTGATTTGGGACTTTACCCACATTCACCAATAAATATTGGGGTTCCAGCCTACCAACCATGCAAGAGCCCCATAAAATCTAAAGTAGGCAGTAGGTCCATTGCACAGAGAAACAACACCCGACCTGCACTCAGCTCAACATGAGTCAAATTGCAAGAGAAAAAAGACCAACTTAGACAAGAATGGATTGAGCTCTCATCTGCTTGGATCAAAGAATCTCGAGAGGGCCGTACCCCCCACCGAAATGGCCTGCTTGATCAACCTATGCTGGAGGCCTGTGGAAATGTAGAGGGACTTCAGGTTCTTGATTGTGGATGTGGTGAAGGTCGTTTCTGTAGAATACTGGCCCAGCGAGGAGCAAGTTACGTATTGGGCCTAGATCTGTGTGAGCCTATGATCAAAGCCGCCAGAGAGTTACAAGCTAGTTGTAATGAGTATCGAGTGGCTGATGTCCAGAACTTGAGTTTCCTTTTAGACCAGAGATTTGATCTGGTTGTCTCGTATCTAAATCAATGCGATCTACCAGATTTTATGGCTAATACGAGAGAAGTGTATAGAATTCTCAGAAATAGGGGGCGATTCGTAGTAGCGAATTTGCACCCGATGAGGTCGGCTGGGGGAGGATGGTACAAAACGGAAAATGGAAAGAAAGAGCATGTGATTCTAGATCGATACTTTGAGGGAAATGAGCGGTATTGGAGAATGATGGGAGTTAATTTCACCAATTTTCACCGCACACTATCAACTTACATACACGGTTTTATCGAGGTTGGCTTTAAGATTGAAGGGATAATAGAGCCAACGATTAGTAAGGATCAGTTGGCGCTATATCCTGAACTAGAGGATGGATTAAGAGTCCCAAATTTTATAATCTACTCACTGAGCAAACCTTGAATAAACAAAGCGAAGGAATGCTGATTGCTCTAGTCCCAACTTCTACTGAAAGGTTCAAACTCGCATCTGGAACATATCGGGTACGGAGTAGTCGGGCGGGTATCAACTCCCCTTAGTTGGTATCCTTTCCCCTTCTCCTAACCCGACCTACCCACTTTATGATTCTCTTCCAGGGTCATTGAGCCTCTCGATTTTGTGGGGCGATGGCTATGAGTCCGGCACCTCGATTTTGTGGGGGGAAATCAGTTGGTCAAGCGCTTCGCGCTGGCCTTGATTTCGCCCTTCTAACTGATGCAGTTCTGTGGGAATCTGGTCTTTGTACTGGTCAAACGGCAACCAATCGGCAGAATCGGCATGGTGGAACTGTTCAGCGTACACCCACCTCAGAAAAACCGTCATCCGAGGATAGTCCGGGTACGTCCATCTTCGTCCAGCGTGACGGATGTTTGGTAGAAAGATGATGATATCGCCGGCGTTGACCGGCACGTTGCGGACGGTTGGCGGACCATCATTCATGGTGATTCGTTCCGGGCATTCGAAGTTGGATTTGTGGCTGCCCGGTAGACAAGCGAAGCCGTTACCTTCTGGCACATCTACCAGCGAAACTGAGAGATTAAAGAAACTGGCAAATATCTGATCGTTAGCCACCTGGTACTGATGATAAGGACTGCGAAACCAGCCCTTATGCCCACCATGCAAATGCAGACCATCTGCTTCCGGGTAACAGATATTAGCTACTACATCGAAGACGCGTGGCTGGTTCCACGTCAGGGCTGTAGCTACCCGAAGGATGTTGGGATTCAAAATCAGCCGCTGAAAGGCTGGATGTCCATAATGCATGTTGTACACCCACCACGGTTTTCCGGGTTCCTTATTTATCCGCATTGGCGGTTCGAACTGTAATTCCTCCCATTGATACCACTCCAAAAGCTGAGCTTTCATCTCTTCTACCTCAGAGGAAGGAACCGCATCACGGATCACCATAAATCCGTTTAAATCCAGATACCATTTTTCTTCTTGTGTCAGCACAGTTTTTCTCCCCGTTTTATCTTGTCCAGAATACGTCGGGCAAATTCCTTTTTACCGCGCTGAATCGACTCCAGCTCAAACTGATCGGCGGAAATACGGTCGGCATGATCCTTAAGAGGTAAACTGCAGTTCTCATTGAAGTAGAAACTAAATTGGTAACGGTTGAAAATGACCATTCGTGGGTAGGCCATTTTCCAATACCTGGCTCCGTGCATCAAGCGGGGAGAAAAAATTAGGCAATCACCCGCTTGCAACTCGAATGTTTCCGCTGGTGCCCACAGGTTATCAATGTCCAGACTGTCAGGGAAATTAATCTCCGACTTATGCGTACCGGGAATGCAGGTGAAGCCGTTCTCTTTAGGCACATCCACCAGTGTAATAGCCGTATTGATGTAGTTGCTGTAGATCTGTCCATTACCCGCTTGATAATCGTTGTGGGGATTGCGAAACCCGTCTGGAAAATCGAAGCCGCTGGTATCTCGATGCAGTTTCTCCTTTTCCCCTGCTGAAACGGGCTCCTTCTTCTGTTGAACCAAGGCACAGTTGAAAAGCCGAGGTCGATTCCACATCAATCCCATCACCACCCGCAAGACCTTTTCGTTTAGGCTGGTACGTTCAAAAATACGGTCTCCATATGGTAGCGGATTAATGACCCCACCGTATTCTTTCACCGTTACCCGAAGGGGCGGCGGGGCTTGGTCCGGCTGCTCAAGCCAATGGGAACCTAGCCGCAGCATCTGGTTAATCTCGTCTGCCGTAATTACCTGACGTAGAATCAAATAGCCCTGCAGATCAAAATACCATTTTTCTTCCTCCGTAAGGATTGAAGGCAGATCAATGGCACTATCGCTACCCCGAATTAACATCATCCCTTCCTCCATACTTCAGGTAGACAAATTAAGGATCAATTATACCAAAGAACGGATGAATGACAAAAGTGTAGTACTAAAATGGTGTCGAGAGATATACCTTCCAGCTAAAAAATAGACCTTTAACGCCGGAAGTGGCCTACACCTCTGGCGGGTACAAGCCCATTGATGTAATAATGTTATTTAGGTAACAGGGGTTGGCCACTATCTATATGCACTACAGTGTAGGTGTACATCCTGCCTAAAATAGAAGAAATCATTTTATATGGCTCTACCACCTCGGTAACCGGTCCCGACACGCCTTCCATGGATGATATTGGATATGCTATTTTTCTCGAGTTTGGTCCATTAGCCATTCTACAAACATGAAGTAACTAAAAAACGAGCGAATATTTGAACCCAACTATACTCAATTACGAGAATGGGCGGATTTTTTTCGTAAGTGCAACAGCTAGTATTTGAAAAAAAGCGAGTGAGATACTATTCTCGTTTTAGTCAAAG
>JASMLX010000196.1 GCA_030748495.1 Candidatus Poribacteria bacterium
AGATCCTCTGCCAGAGGATATTTTAGCGTTAGATGAAATCTGGTCTTTGGTAGATTCCAAAGCTAACACAGCCTGGCTTGGGTTTGCAATCGGTAGAAGGAGTCAACAATTAGTTGGTTGGCATGTAGGAACAAGAGACCCAGTATCAGCCAACTACTTTGTGCTAGAAATACCATCTCAAGACAGCATTTGTCGATCTAGGAGTGAGCCTTGACATTGTTAGGAGTGTTGGCCACAGGAGAAACATCAGATTGGCCAAAAAGAGACCGGTAAAACCAGTTAGATTGAAGGCGGTAACAATATAATTCGACCAAAGATTAGGCAGATTTGCCAGAAAGACAGGTTCTGTTTCCAAGAAATGGGAAAATCATTTTGAAGTCATTAAGTGGTTGATCAGAGAATATAATTGGGACAGGAAATCAGCTACGATTTAGCACTACCCAGAATCGAAAACAACAGAAGCTATTTCCAAACTTAAAGAAGAATGAGAAGCATAGGTTATGAAACAATGATAAGTAGATGGATTCGGCTTCTCACGATTTGCAACCTTCTGACAATTTGGTGGTAAGTCTGTGAATTTTGCATCCGCTGGACCTGGAAATTCTATTTTCAAACTTACTTTAACAGTTCCATTGCGTTGTCAGTCACCTTGTGAAAGGCCTCGATGTACTGATCGAGCAACTCCTTGCTGGCTGAAATAAAGGCGGGAATGGTCATCATGTCTTGACACGGATTTTCCGACCGTGGTAAATCTCCCTTTTGATACTTGACTTCAGGCCGGATTCCTGGGCGTGAAAAGGCCGTGTGGTTGCGCTCCTGGAAAATGGCTGACAGATGGTTGCTTCCGCCTGGTGCGCCGCTGGCTACAGTTACTCCTTCGGTGCGTAAAGCTTCGATTAGCTTCGCCTTGGATAACCCGTTTAGCTCTTCAGCCTTGTAGCGAATATAAGGACGACTGTAGTATCCGCGAAAGATGTATTCGGCCGGTTTTAGTGGATAGATACCGGAACAGTCGGCAATCCCGTCCATCAGGTACATTACGTTATCATCGCGCTGTTTATTTCGCTGATCTAGATGACGTAGTTGCACCCGGGCAATAGCCGCGCTGAGCGGTGAAATCCGGTACTTATATCCGAAACAGGTCTGTGCATACTTGTGATAGTCCGGGTTGGAGAGTTTGGAGATTCGTTCGTAATGTCCCAAGCATATGGCCCGCTCATGCCAGTCCAGATTGTTGGTGATCATTACTCCACCTTCACCAGAGGGTAGAAGTTTTCCGGCTTGCATGCTGAAGCAACCGATATGGCTGATAGCACCTACTTTTTGGCCTTTATAGGTGGCGCCGTGCGCATGGGAACAGTCCTCTATCACAATTAAGCCGTGGCGATGGGCCACGTCCATGATGGCGTCCATCTCTGCCGGCATGCCGCCCAGGTGAACTACAATGATGGCTTTGGTAGCGGGTGAGATTCGCCGTTCAATGTCGTCCGGGTCAGGGCAACCGGTCAATGGATCAATGTCACAGAAGACCGGCATTGCCTGGCAGGTTAGAATAGGCATGTAGGTTCCCCAGAAAGTCGCCGCTGTGGTGATGACTTCATCCCCCGGCCCTACGCCGATAGCAAACAGAGCACTGTGAATCGATGCGGTACCGTTATTGTGCGCCAGAGCGTGCTCAACACCGTGGTAATCGGCAAACTCCTCCTCAAACTCGTAGATAGTATTGGAAAAGGAGATCTCACCCGTTTTCAGTTGACCGGTGACAGCAGCAATGACTTCATCGTCGATGATCGGCCACTGTGAGGCTTGACTCTGATCGAGTGTGACGGCTTTCTCTCCACCCTGTATTGCTAATTGACTCATTGTTCTCCCCTCTTAGGCGATAAGTTTATCGGCATTTTGCCAGGCAATAGCCGCTCTCTTCTCTGGTGTCAGATCCAGGTTTTTGAACCAATCGACAGTCGGCAACTCCTGCCCATCACGCAATAGATCGGTTCCAAAACAGATTTTTTGCCAATGACGATCAAGGAAACCGGGTGTGAAGCCTAGATCCCGTGTCAAGGCATTATGACCCGATCCGGCTGATATGTCAGCATATAAATTTGGGTAGGCAGACAACAGGCGGTCAATCGCCCCTCCCGGGCTTACTGGACCTTTGGGATAGCCGCCGCGAACAGTACAATCCCCGGAGATCTCACACCACCAGCCCGGACCGTGCATGATAAATTTTGTCTCCGGAAACTTTTTGACCATCTGTTCGGTACGCGGTAACCCGTTTTCATCAATATTCAGTTGTGGATCGTGGTGGAACAGGACACTCCACCCGATTTCTCCACAGGTTTCATAGATTACCTGGCAACGTGGATCGTCTACCTCCAGTCCCATTTTGTGTTCTCCAAAACCGCGGCACCCCATCTCCCGATAGAGACGGATCTTCTCTGCCACCTTGTTTCGTCTTGGATCAACGGCGGCAAAGGCGATCAGCCGGTCAGGATAGGTTTCAACCGCTTTCAGCGCTTCAGGCACAGTTAAGCAGCCATCGACTGCTTCCGGGCTATCCAGCGTCAGGATGACAGATTTTTCTATCCCGTTCTCGTCCATCCGCTCGATCAGCATCTCAGCCGTTAGGGTTGGCCAATCCGGTGCAAACGAGAGGGGGCCAATGTGGGTGTGGATATCAATCATATCTTCCTGCTCCTATCGAAATCATCAGAATCAAGATAGACCTATTTTCAAGTCTCTTTGTTTTAGGCTAGCGCACTTCAGCACTGTCCGTCAAGGTGCAACATGCAACGGAACCGGCCATACATAGCCCACCAATTGTGCGTCGTCTGCATCATCCATGTTCCCGACCTGCCAGGCCGTTCCCTCTTTGGTTTCCCGGTGCCATAACGGTACTGTCGAACATTCGCCGGCACTGAAAGCTGAAATGTGAAGGTGTATCGTAGTGGAACCCAGTTTAACGGACCGGGTGTCCGCCCCTGGTCTGTCCAGCGCAAAAAACACCAGTTTTGACTCAACTTGATCAAGTGGACCACCTATTTGCCAATTATAGCCTCCATCCGCTGCGTTGACACGGTAGACGGGTTGAGGCAGATTGAGATCCGGTTGCGACAGGTCCAGTCGATACATGATCTGGTTGTAGTCATATCCAGGAGTTGGATGATCATTGCCGGAGAAGGTTTTCGTGTAGGTGCCCTCCAGGTAAATCACTCTGCCGTTTTGTTGATCGAACATCGGGTGCTGTTTGGGGTTATAGAAGCTATACTGGTGATGGGTAATGACCCTACGGCCATAGGCCCACGGCCCTTCCGGCCGGATTGCTTCCGCGTACCAGATCTCACCGAGCTCTGAACGACCGGCCGATTCTGTTGTAATCATAATCCACCGATGGCGATAGTCGTTCCAGTAGACGCTTCCGTGGTGTGTAGTCACCAATTTTCCGGATTCGATATCCGTCAGAAGATTCGGTGACTCTTCGGCCAAAATTGCTCCTTTTTCTGCCAGTTGCTGAATCATCTCTCTGTCGGGCCGGGGAACATCCTGGCGCCAACTGTAGATCAGGTTCCCATCTGCATCTCGATTCAGGGCTGGTAACTCGTTACCCGGCGAGGGCTTTAAGAAGGAGTAGGATTCGTAACTGGCTGGATCCGTTATGGCTTTAACATCAGCGGGGACCCGCACCCGCGGCATTGCACCGGCGAAGTAGAAATACGGCTTACCATCGACTTGATGAAGAAACGGATGGCCGCGTGGAATTACCGCCTGATCTTTGGGAAAGACTACACTACATTGAAACTGCTTCTGCTCAACATCAAACTCTACGATGCCTCGTTCGTAAATATCCAGCCAGTTCTGTACCTTCATGTAGACAGCAAATATCCGCTGTGCCCCTTGGTCATCACCCAGCAGCATCAGGCTGTCGATCCACGTCGGGCCTTTGCCCGGCATTTTGCATGTTTCCCGGGCGAATCCTTTGTCGTCGACAAAGTATTCAAAGTCGATGCCCTGTTCGGGCGATAGGCCACCAGCAGCGGGCAGTTTCGAGCGAGCGCCAGGTACATGAAAATTACCTAACGGATATCGCGCGTAGTTGGTATCTCCCCAGAACCAGTAAATATAGTCACCGTTGACCACGTTGACCACGCTGTCGCTCCCCAGCACCTGTGCCTTCAGCGGTTCACTGTGGGGTGGAACCGGTTTGCCTAATTTCAGGCTGTCGCGATAGACGCCCTGTCCGGTGATCCGGTATAACCGCTCGGCCAGGTTGAGGCGTGTGACCCCGATCTCCGCTTCACCACCGGAGGTAACGTGTAGTTTTACCCCTCGATAGCCAAATCCATCCGGCGGATATTCGTACCCGTGACTGGAAACGTGAAAAAAGACCTGCTGACCCATTAGACCGGGTTCATAGAAAGCGACCAGTCCATTACTATCCGTCCAATACCTTCGATGGTTAACTGTTTCAAGTTGAATTAGCGGTACGCCACGATTGGTTTCTTCATCTACCACCTTGATGGCAAAGTGCTGAGAAAGCGTAGGTGCTTGTACCTCCATCTCCTGTGATGAACACACATGTGCCAATGTTATAAAACAGATATAAAAACCCAGATTGAATTTCAGATTTTTAGGTTTCAGGTTATTGGATTTAAGACTTGTCATTTCACGCTTACCGCGTGTGATGTTGATATTCCTTAGTCCAAACGCAATCGCACCAATGGAAGTCGCATCAATGGAAATCCCAGCGGGCTGATCAATCAAATAGTTAAATAGAGATTACGCTAAGGCAGACCTAAAAGTTCAGAGAATAACATTATTTTCGCCCTGGACCGGTAAAGTTCGTCGGCGAGGGAACCTTGACCTTGCTGGATAACAACCATTCCGTGTAGCGTCTGGGTAGAGTGGCAAAGTGTCATTATCATCTAGGTTTCTATCTTGAGAAAAACGTACAGTGATGAGGATCAATTTTGGTTTAGTAATGGGCAGATTATATCCGACTTGGCTGCAGGATTCAAACCGCTTCAGCCCAACCCACTCCCGTTTTGTCAATTGACACGATAAACAGTTCCGATTATAATGACGGTATCTTGGAATAGAAAATAGAAAAGGAATGAATACTGAAAATGAAAATTGGAATCATCGATTTTGACACCTCACACGCGGTTGCCTTTACACAACGACTGAATCACATCGATATCGCCCAGGAACAGTGGGTTGAGGGCGGCACGATTACGGTTGGCTGCCCGGGAGAGTCCCTGCTATCGCCGGAACGAATTCCGGAGTTCACCGAACAGATGCGTCAATATGGCGTACCGCTGGTCGATCAGCCGGAGGAGATCATCGGCCAGGTCGAGGCGGTGATGGTCGAATCGGTGGATGGAAGCGTACACCTGGATCGAGCTCGCGCTTTCATCGAAGCCGGTTTGCCAACCTACATCGACAAGCCGTTTGCCTGTTCGCTGGCAGATGCCCGGCAACTGGCAGATCTGGCTGCCTCACATCAGGTACCCATTTTTAGTAGCTCTTCGCTGCGCTACGCACCGGAAGTAGTCTCCGCCCTGACGCAAACAGACCAAATCGGGAACTTTATCGGTGTTGAGGTCTCGACCCCGGCTTCACAACACCCACGGAATCCGGGCCTGTTTCACTACGGCATTCACGGGGTAGAGATGCTGTATACCCTGATGGGACCGGGGTGCCAGGCCGCGTGGTCGGTTTCCAATGAGGATGTGGATTTAGTTACCGGACTGTGGCAGGATGGCCGCGTCGGAACCGTTCGCGGTATTCGACGTGGTAATGCCGGCTTCGGGTTCACCATTTACGGTGAGAAGCAGATCCTGCGCTCGGCGGTGAGTGCAACCTTCATCTACCGGGAACTGCTGAAACAGATAGTGCAGATGTTCCAGACCGGTCAATCTCCACTGCTGATCTCAGAAACGCTGGAGGTTGTGGCCTTTATAGAGGCAGCCAATACCTCTGCCGAACACGACGGTCAACGAATTCCATTAGCTGACACCAATTAAGTTGGTTTTGGAAAGATAGAGATATCGACACAGTTTTCGATTCCTGATAGGATCCAAGTTGAGACAGTTCGCCAGAATAGTTTTAAGGAGCAAATCAATGCAAAACCAAGGAACTACTTTAACCATTGACGCCGATTTTGGACGACGAATTCAGCAACTTCGTAAAAGCAGAGGATGGTCACGGGAAGAACTAGCCCAACGGCTAAAAAGGATTGATCCGAAAGGCGTAGGGGTTAGCTCACGCAGCGTGGCCCGAATTGAACTGGCACAGAAAAACGCCTTTAAGTATCGGTCTCTAGATCTACTTGCTCAGGCCTTCGAACTGGAACTGGAGGATCTACTAACCCCGCCGTCAATATCCGTTGTCTCTGATCCTCTGTTTGAGTTGTTCCAACTCCAGTTTCGCTCCATTGAAACCAGTTATGCTAATCCCCTCGATTACTACCAGCGCCTGATCGATGATCTGCAACACTTATCTAATCATTCTGGGACCGACCTGATCAGCCGCTACTACCAAGGCATTTTAACCCACCATCGACAAGATCAGGCTTCAGCCCTGGAGATGCTGGCCAAACTGCACCGGAGCCTACAGGATCAGTCCACACCTGTTAGCCAGACTGATCACTCTCGATTGAAGATATTACAACAGGTCAACTTCCAACTGGGCCATTTTCTAGAACAGGATGGAAACTATATTCAGGCGGATCGCTACTATCGACAAGCGCAAGCGGTTAGTCAAAGTCTGAATGATGCTGAAGGGGTGGCTAACGGTCATCTGCTGCGCGGTATTCTAGCCTACCATCAGCAGGATTGGTCCCGGTCGCTTGAGGTCTGGCAACAGGGGTTACAACTACCGGATTGTCCGCTTTTCTTTCAAGCCCGTCTGCACAATATGATAGGACAGGCCCATAAAAGGCTGGCCAACCTGTCCGTGGCTGAACAAGCCTTTCGGGACAGTATCATCCTTTACCAAGGTTTACTGAAATCAACCGATTCCAGTAAATTACCCCTGAGGCTGGCCGAAAAGGTACCCTACCGGCTAGCTGAGGCTCAAACCAACCTGTCCGGACTCTACCTGAAGACAGGCCAACTGGAAGCGGCTGAGACTATAAACCAACAAGTGTTAACCGATTTAACCTGCTACCTTAAGCGGGAACCAAATCACCGCCAGATCGCCTCCTTCCTCGATTTAGCCTACTTCCAACAGGCTCAGTTACAGATCGCCCACGGGCAGAACGACGCTGGCCGACGACTGTTGCGCCGAGTAGTCGAATCGCCTAAGCCGCCGCTAGACGAACACTACTGGATCTACCCCCAAGCCCAATCCTTACTGCAGCAACTGTAATAATCTCTTCTAACCGGCCGCCGACTGAAGTTAAATCGGCGGTCATTTCGACCAGGCACTCGCCCAATCTTCCTTTTCCCCCACTGCCGAGATATCTCTGCCCGACATGAATCGACTCTTGTAGGGGCCAAGCAAAACAGGTCTCTCTCAAAAATATCTATCCCGGCCAAAATCATTATTTCCGCCAGCCAGGTTCCACCCCATTTGCTTGGTCCAAATAGATTGAAATTGGGTATTAGCCTGGGCCAAGTAGACAAAGACAGAGTCCAATCCGAGACGATCGAAGATCGTCACCACGAATATACACCGTACATTCGCGCTGACTAAGGGGTCCTTTTGCAAAGAGGAGAAAGTCCGAAGGGCAGGTGGGAGTATCTTCACAGACCCTTCACTACCTTCAGGATGACAAGACCGGTTTTCAATGCCTATCTAGGTCGGATGTCATTCTGAGCCTATCCAAAAATCTCTCCAACCGATCAAAACCTTCCTGTCTCAACAGTCCATTCGAAAAAAAATATTAAAAAAACCTTAAAAAAGTGAGTTGTGTCATATTACTGTCATACTACTTCTGCCGATAAGGTAATAACGAGGTTTAACTCAGGTACAAAGACGAACTTAATCTACTACCTCAGCCCGGCACGGGTGGTATTGTAGGAACTAAACAGCAGCGAGATGGCTGTTTCACAGTTGGGTTCGGTATATCTGAAATCCTGGCTTGTAGACTTTAGCTTATTAGCCCAAAATGGTGATTGACGGCAACGAAAAAAGGCTTGGTAGACACCAGTTCCTGTAATGGAGACATACAAAAGTATTGGTAGTGTTGTAAAGGCCAATAATTCTAGGGGTGCTGATCTATACTCCTACTGACGACCAAAGATCGCCACCACGAACCGTATCCGATTGAGGAAGCCGTATCTATTATATACTGTTTCAAACCCAGAGAACAGAAGTGGATATTCTTTGGTAGATCACTATGGCGACGGAAAAGGGCTAAGCGGGCTAAAAAAAGATGAAAAAAGTGAGTTGTGTCATATTACTGTCATACTCCTTCTGCCGATAAGAGGAAAATGATTTATGGAGGTATATAGTCACTTTAAATCCAAGTTCTCGTTTCGATTTTAATAGCGGCTGTTTTGTACTGTTCCTGCGCCCGGTGCGCTGGTTCAGGAGCCAAAGTCTTGTCTTGATCCCTGATACCAGCATCGTCAGCGAGAACAAGTAGAAACCACCAAGCCATAAGTCGACTAAGAGGTAACAAAGGTCTCGGCTTATAATCTCAATTATGTCAAATGTGAATTTAATTGTCACACCCGTGCGCTTATGTCGAGTTGAATAGAGCAATTAACTGCTAAAGGAGCATTATCATGAACGCTTTTCGGATTAACACCAACACCACTGCACTAGGTACGATGAACAGCTTCGCCTCTAATCAGGCTGGCCTAGAAACAGCAATTGAACGGTTATCTTCTGGATTACGTATCAATTCAGCCAAGGACGATGCTGCTGGTCTATCCATCTCCACTCGGATGAATAATCAGGTTCGGGGGATGAAACAGGCCAACCGCAATATCCAACAAGGAACAAACTTGGTTCAGACAGCGGAAGGAGGCTTGGATCAGATCCAGAACATACTGGGTAGAATGAGAGAACTGGCCGTTCAGTCAGCTTCCGATACCATGAATGCAAACGATAGAGGCAGTATCAATTTGGAATTCAACC
>JASMLX010000197.1 GCA_030748495.1 Candidatus Poribacteria bacterium
CGGAGAGTTGAGAGGGCCGCACCCCTTAAGTTTCTTCCGCTAGTAAGAGAAGGTGCTTAAAACATCTTTGGTTCCCAGCGGGGAAAAGAATGGTGTGTACTATCCATAAGAAACCTAGCGGAAGGTTGGTCAATCGGAGGTAGGTAGCGATAGAAGCAGCGCCTCCATCCAAATAGAGACGAACCCTCAGGGCAAGGCCACCTTTTCTGTCTTTTAATTGAATTTTTATCGAGACAGAACCAAATTCAAGTGTCAATGGTTAATCGAGACTTTGGTACGCGTAAGGTCTTGGCAACCTATGCTTCTAACCTGCATCATTTTGAATGAAATCGACAACCTAAAACGATCTTGAACGGATCGATCAACCAACAGACTTTAGTATTAATAGTCGGGTGCCCTTTCAAGTTACGGTTACACAAATATGTCACCTATACCTGTTTTTAGGTCGTAGCTGATGGCAGTCTAGTTTTGCTTGAGTCAATACTCCTCAATCAAGTGTATCAACAGGATAAGTGGCGTATCTACCAAACCGGTTCCGGTTGGTCGCTGGAAATAGATGGAGTGGATATCACGGCCAATTACGGGTATGGATTGGAAACTTTAATCGCGGTTACCATCAACCAACCGTGGACAGAGGCCGATGGCATCTTGTCGGTTACTGATATGCTCTCTGAACTGAATCGTGATTTTAAGGATGGCTGGCAAGTCAACAACGTATCAAATTGCGCGTTAAAACGCAACGAAAATCGGGTATGATCTTGGCATGCCTCTGTTGCTTTGACTTACAATAGACCTCTTTCTAATGTGGAGAAATTGGTCTGATTCGGATACCGTTCACCGAAGAAGAGATCAAAGCTCTCGATGATGAGCCTTATCATCAATCTCATCCCAGAGTTCAGAAGAAAATGGAAGCACTTTGGCTCAAAAGCTAGGGGCTGTTCATGGTGAAATTGCACCTTTAACCTTCATTTCAGCCAATACTCTACCTGCTTACCTGCCTCAATATCTCGACGGTGGAATCGAAGCATCAAAATTGTTAATTTTGGCCAACACCCTGCGACTACTATTAAACAAGCAACAGCGAAAATCAAAGAATTGACCGGGATCAAGCGCCATCAAAATGGTGTTCGACTCTTTCTTAAGTTGATCAGTCTCAAACGTTACAAAGTGGGGACCATTCCAGCTAGGGCCGATTAAAAAAAGAGCTGCAGCCTCCTTTGGAGGAAGCCACAACTGGTGACAGAGCCGTCTTTTTTGTCGATGTCGATCATTTTGTGCCGGCACTATTTCTCGGTTTTCTTGGGTCGTTGACTCGAACTTTTATCCAAGCCCCGGCTGGCCGAAATCGATTCAATGTTTTAGAGGCCTTAAATGCCATCACTGACCAACTAATAACCGTAACTAATGAGACCCACATTAAGGCCGAAAGTGTCTGTGATTGGCTACGGTAGATTGCAGGGCTTACATTTGGGAGTTCCTATGACCCCGGTAATGGATCATGCAAGATATCAAAAGTATCAAATTGTCCAGCAACTGGCCTCCGTTCTCGCTATTGAGTTCCTTTATCTTCCAACCTATTGCCCGAACTTGAGCCTGATTGAAGGTCGCTGGCAATTTCTCAAAGAAATGCCTGTATTCAAAATATGATTCCGAGTTTTCAGCCTTCAAAAATGCTATTATTGATCGCTTGAGTCAGACCTACACCAGCTATTTCGACCCCGTTTTCAGACCTTTAAAAACGCTCACCTTATTACGGTGTAAAGTATAACTAACTGCAGGCTCAACCTATTTCAAATTGGCTTCTAACAAGAAAGACCCAGATAGGGGTTTGGTTACATGAAATCCGACGCCTTTTTCGTGGCGGCAACTCAATTATCTCAACGCTCGCGTCGCATTCAAAACCGCAACTAGCGCTACGCCCATATCCGCAAAGACCGCGCCCCACATAGTTGCGATCCCAACGAGACCGAGTACGACAAATACGCCTTTAACCGCAAAAGCCAGCCCGATATTCTCCCAGACGATTCGGCGGGTTTTTCTGGCAACCGCTATCGCTTCGGCGATTTTCGAGGGAGCATCTGTCATTATGACAATATCGGCGGTGTCGATCGCAGCATCCGAGCCCGCACCGCCCATCGCGATGCCAACATCGGCTCTGGCAATTACCGGGGCATCGTTGATGCCATCACCAACGAAGGCAATCTTCTCATCCTTTCCGGCTTGCTCAATCAGTTTCTCAATCGCACTCACCTTATCTTCGGGGAGTAACTCAGCCAGGTAATCGTCTAAACCAAGTTGTTGAGCGACACTTTCAGAGGCCGGTTGATTGTCACCGGTCAACATGATAGTCTTCTCAATTCCAAGGGCTTTCAGGTCACGAATCGCCTGTGTTGCATCTTCTTTAATCTCGTCGGCGATGATAACATACCCTGCATACAGATTATTGACGGCCAGGTGAACGACGGTTCCGTCGACTTCACAGAGGTCGTGGTCGATGTCATTTGCATGCAACAGGGCATCATTTCCCGCGAGAATGACCTGATTGTTCACCTTCGCCCGGACCCCGTGTCCCGAAATCTCCTGGTAATCCGAAACTGGAGTTATGTCCCCGCGATATGCTTCTCGAATTGATTGGGCAATCGGGTGATTAGATTGCGATTCGACAACCGCTGCCAGTCGAAGGAGTTCTGCTTCGGAGAAACCGTTCTTTGGAACAATCTGAGTAATCCGAAACACACCTTTGGTCAGGGTACCGGTCTTGTCGAAGACAACGGTTTTGACTTGGGTGAGAACATCGAGGAAGTTAGAGCCTTTGACCAGGATCCCTCGCCGCGAGGCCCCGCCAACACCACCAAAGTAGCCGAGCGGAATGCTAACGACCAGCGCGCAGGGACAGGAGATAACAAGGAGCACTAGCGCACGGTAAATCCATGTTGAAAAACTCTCTCCTCGCAATAACGGTGGAAGCAGTGCAACCGCCAACGCGCCAAACACCACAACAGGCGTATAGGATCTGGCAAAGGTTGTGATGAACTTCTCTGTCTCTGCTTTTTTACCGGTTGCGTTCTCTACCAGATCTAAAATCTTGGCGATTGAGGATTCTGCAAGCAGCTTGGAGACTTTGACTGTCAGCGTTCCTTTTTTGTTAATCATACCCGCTAAGACAGTTTCGCCGACCTCTACGGATCGCGGCACAGGCTCACCCGTCAGCGCGGAGGTATCTACCTGCGAAACACCCGCGATCACCTCACCATCCAGAGGAATCCTTTCACCCGGCTTCACCAGAACTGTATCTCCAACAGCTACCTCCTCGGGTTTAACCTTTTGCAACTCTCCGTCAATCATCAAGTTAGCGGAATCGGGGCGGATTTCCAACAGCGACTTAATCGAGCGTCGAGAGCGACTTACCGACAGGCCTTGGAAGAACTCGCCGATCTGATAAAACAGCATGACGGCAACGGCTTCGGGCAGTTTGTGAATCGCAGCCGCACCGAGGGTCGCAACGGTCATCAAGAAGTGTTCATCGAACACCTTTCCACGAAAGACATTTCGTCCTGCACTCGATAGTACGGTCCACCCACTTAGCAGGTAAGCGGGGATAAAGACGAGGTATTCGCCAATGCTATAAGGGGTCGCTTGAAGTTTGTCGTTGAAGATTAAGCCAACGAAAAACAGAACCACTGCAATACTGATTAACACAAGTTCGCGCTTTATGTCGAAATCCGTATCTTCGTCAGATTCAGTGCTGGATTGTTCGACGATTTCAGCATCGGGCTCAACCTGCTTGATGACATGGCGAATTTCTTCTATAGGATTGTCTGTGTCCAGCGCAAGGATTGAGGCTGCGAAATTAAGTTCGACAGCGCGAACCCCACCTAATTCTCTCAGGTTTTCCTCAATCTCTGCCGCGCAGTTTGGGCAGTCCAAATCTTTCAAGCGGTATTTCTTCACCTAATACTCCTTCTCTTTTGGGATGCGATGTCCGTTTGGGCTGTAGTTGTTGACCTTTTGTTGAATGGGAAACACGCCCTCCATTAGTTCTTGCCAAAGCCAGCAGCATGTAGCTTTGAATTCCGACGAAGACGGGGTAACCGGTATAGCATCATGTCTGAGACCTCATCTGTCCGTTTTCCACATCCACTATCCCTGCCGAATAGGGTAATAAATCCAACCGATGAATAGTGAAGAGGCTAAAAGCTGTTTGGCTGATAATCTTAAGAAGTTGCCAACGCTTTAATGTCGAAAGACTAAGGAGGGGTGTAATGGATATCTTTTCTCTATAGTCTAAGGATCGCAGTCTAGAGGTGTAAGGAGTTAAGGTACAATTGAGGGCTCGACAGCATATTGCCGGTTAGACGTGGGATGAAAATGGTTGGAGGAACCCATGAAGCTATGACTATATCCGTTTTAATTGCCGTTTGTTCTTGGGAAGAGCAAATACAGTGTGGATTAGGATTGGTAGTCATAATTGGAATCTTCAAGCAACAGCTACAGTGGCCATCTGCCTCAGACTGATGGAGGGGTTCGTAGAGTGGAAGAGTATAGTACACTTTCCACCATGTGTTGTCTCGAGCTCAATATGGCCGTCTAAGCCGATATAAACAACATAATCATACAGGGAAATCGGGGGCGTCAGAAAACAGATCAGCAGCCAAATGAGCGGAGGGCGAAATGCCATAGAAAGGCCACTAATTTTGGGAGACATTGTGGATTTTTCTTTCAAGACCAAATTTCTCAATTAAGTAAAATATCAGCTTTGCGTCGCTGTGTCAAGTCCAATAATTGCAAACGGATACTTGCCATCGCAGATGAATCCAACAGCCTGACGTGCGGTGTTTTTCCAGTGATCCTTGTTCCCGGCGAAGACTTTAACCCTTAAGAACAACCCATAACTGATGGACTTGATCTTTCAGGTCGGAGAGTGTGCCGTCATTATGAATGGCATAATCGGCATAGGCGATCTTTTCGCTGACTGGCATTTGTGCTTCGATTCGAGCTTTAGCCTGTAACTGGTTCAGGGGACGACGCTGGGATTTACTTCGTTGAATTAAGCGGTCAACCTGCTGACTTTGGTTGGATACGACAACCACAATATAATCCACCGAACGGTATCCGCCTGATTCGATTAGGAGTGGAGAGTCAATTACTACCACGGAGTCTGGATCGGCTCTCGCTAGGTTACGTGCTGATTGGCGAGAGATTTGGTGGATTCTAGGGTGCATAATCTCGTCGAGTTGCTGACGATCAGTCGGGTTGGCAAAGACAATTTCACCCAGTTTGGTACGACTAACATCGCCGCTTTCCTCTAAGATATCTACCCCGAAAGTCTCAATCAACCGGTTGATCACGGGGCTATCGACTCTCAGAAGTTGATGCCCAATTTGATCTAGATCTATGATATGCGCACCTTTCGTTTTTAGCATCTGAGCGACAGTCGATTTTCCACTAGCGATCCCACCAGTTAATCCCACTACTAACCCACTAACTATAGGTTGGCGATCTGCAGGTCGAATTCGTATTGACAACTTTTTATTAGCCACAATCTACTTCTATCAGAGATACCTATTTTTCACAGGCCAACTCGTTTCGAGCGTTGGTAAACAACCCATTCGGTTAGCAATAAAATTAGTGCTGCGAAGGCAGGATAGTACCAGACTTCAATCCATTCCAAGGCTTGAGTTGATGAGGTAAGCTGAGACAGAACAGTATTAGTATCAGTTCCTGTTGTTAGTGGTAGTTGAGATAGATCTGATTCTGAGGCACTAAACAGATTGGCTGAAAAGTGCCCTGCCTCCTGTCCATCAACCAGAATCGTATAGATGCCAATCGTTGTGGTATCGGTGAAAATGTTAGTACTGGGTGGGATATCAACTATATCAAAGTCTGGTTTGCGAATTGCCAGCGTTCTATCGGTAACTCGACGACTCAAACGAACAGGACTCCCCGCCTGAATGCTGGTTGATTCGACAAGTTGGGTCGATGATGTCAGCCATTCGATCAATTGAGAAACTAGCATTGGCATGGCCGGAATTAAGTGGGCAAAACGAGATTGGCGCAGATTAAAGGCATCAAATCCAAAAAGACAGACCTTTTGTCCGCCAGGTCGTTCCCCAGCCCAAATTAACGGTACTGCTAACACTTTCGAGTCAGTTGTCCCGGAAACATTGGCGTTTCCTTCTACCAAAGACGTGGCCCAAGTTGGTAGTTGGTAGGTGGTTGACTGGCGGGCCTGTAAATCCAGCAAAGGTACTTTTTGCATAATCGGATGAGATCGGTGCTGGTCGACAACGTTAGTGGATTGATTTCGTTGTAACGCTTTGGAAAAGGGAAAATCTCCTTGCGGATCTAAAAACATCAGACTTTGTTCTGGTTGTTTTTTGAGACTTATCCAGTCTGGAACGATTTGGTCAAAAATGATAATATCACCAAAACCGCTACTATGTGTGCGAGAGGTAGCAGAGGTGAAATGGATGTTTGGGTTAGTGGCTAACAGGTGGGTTAGAGGCAAAAGCTGACGATCGCTGACCAAAACCACATCAGGTTTGATCTCTGGTTGAAGAGTGAGATAGGCGGAGTTGTCTGTCGACAACCCATCCTGAACATCCAACTTGGCGGTAATAAACTGGGATTGTGGTTGTAACTCAGACAGATCAAAGATGACTGTTTCGCTTTTGTCCGGTGGCAGGGAAATAATTCGGTTATCAAACCATACATCGTTAATTAACAACTGTAGTTCGATGCTCCGCGGACTGGAACCGAAGTGTTGTAGCTGAACATAGATATTCGGACGGTAACTGAGGTCACGGGTCAGACGTAGATCTGTAATCCCGGTATTATCAATATTTTCGCCAACGTAAAGAATACGGATCTCAGAGCGTAAGTCGTCGTTAAGCGGTGGTGGACTATCGGTAATTAAAACCGTTTCGTACATGTTTTGAAAGCTATTCAGATAAGCGAAATCTACTTCCGCTGTGCGCAGGGGCAGTTGGTCAATCTCCTGGTGTAGCTGTTTCCGGTCTGAAGTAGAGGCCAACTTGGATTGCCGCATATCGTTGGATAGTAGAGAAGCATCCATGATCATCATTTGCCCATTGGCACTTAACCGGTCAACCAACTGGTGCGCGACGGCTTTAGCTAAATCGAAACGGGTTTTCAGGCTAGCTGTTTTTGAGGTGGCCGGTGCCGACATGCTGGCAGAATTATCGATGACCAAGCAGATCTGTGTCGAAATCAGTTGTCGTTGCTGAAGGGTAGGTCTGGCTAGGCTAACGATAAGAAATAATAAAAAAAAGACCTGAAGTAAAAGTAAGGACGAGGATTTTAGTCGTTGAAAGGCGGCACTGGTATTAGTGTTTTCGCTAATGTCTATCCATAAATGGAGATTGGAAACGACTTGTCGACGGCGTTTGGTTCGCAGGGAGTGCAGGAGAACCAGCAACGGTACCAGGATCAACAACACCAGCGTGGTGGGAGCGAGGAAACGCATGGGTTCAACCAGAGTGGAAGGGTAGGGCTACAGGTGGCTAGGCCATCCCCATCTCATCTTGTAGCTGATTACGATTCAGTAGCAGTCGCATCTTCCGAGGTATCAGACTCGGTCGACCCGGGCGAGTCGTTTAGTTTTTCGAGTACCTCCTCGGCATCGTACCGGCCAGTTTCCCCATAGCTGGTTAACCGGTCGCAGTGATGGCGCACCTTGTCATAGTCGCCTAGCTCGAAGTAAATGGAAGCCAAATTCTTGTGCATTTCGCGGAAGACACCGGTCCAGTTACGCTCACCTTCTACACCGATTAGCTGTGTCGCCTCCTGAATCGCTTTTTCAACTGTCTCGTTCATGTCCGTTTTTTTGTTTTCAGAGAATCCATCTGGATTACCATTGTAACTCTGCAAAAGTCCAATCGCACTGTCGCAGGTCTTATAAGCGCGCTCGATATCCATCGACCCTTCAAGGATCCGTGTTAGAAACTTAAACATCGCTTTCGTCTCTCCCGTAAGATATAGCCTAATTATATCAAAATTCCCACCTGAAGTAAACGCCGAGTCAGCCAACTTGCCAGTCAGCTATCATCACGGCCTGTTCATCTCAAAAAGACTTTGACAATAGAGAGTAGATCTGCAATAATGCCTTAGATGACAAAAATGTTATCACTAACTCAGACGAAACGGATGTAATGGAAACTGAAGGAGTTATTTATATGAGTCAAGAGATAAGTTTTGGTGTCGTGGGTTTAGGAATGGGCATGAATCGAGCTAATCAGGTTGCCTCCACAGAAGGAGCAAAGCTGGTTGCAGTAGCGGATCTAGATGGATCGAGATGTCAAACTGCCGTAGAAAAGTTCGGTTGTGAGAGCCACCTCGATGCCAATGAGATGTTTGAACGGGATGATATTGACGCTGCCTTTATTATGTTGCCCAGCGGTTTGCACGCTAAATTCGGTATTGAAGCGGCCAATTGTGGCAAACACGTCATCACTACCAAACCGATGGATGTCAGTCTAGAAAACTGTGATGCCTTGGTCAATGCTTGTGCTCATAATAATGTCAAACTACTAGTCGATTTTCAAGAACGTTACGGCACTAAGAATCGCCGGATTCAACACGCCGTTCAGGGCGGCCTGATTGGTGATGTGATTCACTGTGAATTGAGAATGAAGTGGTATCGGGCAGACAGTTACTATGTCGGTTGGCACGGCACCTGGGAATACGATGGAGGTGGGTCTATTATGAACCAAGGCGTCCACTACGTCGATCTGATGCTCTGGTTTATGGGCGATGTTGAGCGGGTGATCGGTGCCCATTATGGCATTTATACTCACGAAAATTGTGAAACGGAAGACCTGGCTACCGCTATTCTCCAATTTAAAAATGGTGCTGTCGGAACCGTCTATACAACCACGACCTTCCCTAAAGAGGCGGGAAGCGTGTCGATGATTAACATTCACGGCGATAGAGGTTCTGTCGGTTTAGGGCCGGA
>JASMLX010000198.1 GCA_030748495.1 Candidatus Poribacteria bacterium
CCGCAACTGATGATCAATAACCAACAAGAATCGACCAACTCCAATCAGTTGAGCTTGAGCTTGTCGGCCGAGGCAACGGCTACTCGAGTCAGGTTAGGCCATAACCAACAAGATCTGGGTGAATACCAAACACTAACTTCACCCTTAAACTATGAGATACCCAATCAGCATCAGCAACACTATGTCTATGCCCAGTTTGAGGACGCCAGTTCCAATCAGTCGGCCATCGCCTTCGACTCTATTTTCTATACCCCACCCAATTTCATTGTAGGCATCATTTCGAGCGACCGAAGCCTGCCACTAACCCATAGCCCATATTTGGTAAAAACAGCCAGTAGTGTACAGAGCGGCGTCACCTTAACAGTAGAATCGGGAGTGGAGGTCCGGTTGGAAGAAGATTTAGCCATTGACGGACAACTGCGGATTGAGTCGGGAGCCAAGATTGTGATGGACGCCGGCACTACTATTAACGGTAGTGGTTTCATTCAGGCCCAAGGTACTGAATCAGCTCCTATTACTTTCAGTTTAGCGGCCACGGCTGGAGCGGCTAATGATTCCAGTAGTGTCGATTTGGCTAATATGGCGGCCGTCACGCAAGCCAGCCTCAGCGGCTTGGAATATCACCGCTTGATCTATTGCCAGTTCAACGGCTACCAAATAGATCTGGATCTGAAATTAGACAATTATAACCAATATAAATCGGGTGCTTTAGGCCAAATACAAAACTGCCAATTCCAGAACTGCCAGCTTCAAGCGGAAACTACCAGGATGGAAGACAACCAGATCCAATCTTCAGTAATCGATTTAACCCGTGTGTTAAGTTTTGCTGGCAATCAGGTCGATTCCAGTCAGATCAGCCTGTTGGTACCGGAAGATATAGACAATCAAACCATCGGCATAGAAGATAACCAGGTAACAGGCGGTAAAGGGTTATCGGTCTCAGATATTAGCCGTTCGGCTTATGGCCTGTCGATAGAGATCAGTCAAAACCAGATTGAGAGTGTAGTAGAAAGCGGAGTAGCTGGATTGAGTATCAAGCCATATTACAATCTAATTCTGGTGGAAGGGAACACTATCCGCAACTGCGGGTTGGGGTTGGAGATCAAGTCCAACATGAACATTGGTCAAAATGGAACAGGACAAGGGTTAGATCAGCTGACCATTCGACACAACAACTTAGCGACTAATAACCAGTATTTGAGTCTGCCAGCCACCACCTTAAGTTCCTGGGTGGGATCAGTACCCAGTGTGGCGGTTGGTTCCAACTGGTGGGGCGGTGTGGATGCAGCGGTGATTGGGCAGAAGATATTGGACCATCAGGATGAGGTGCAAAGAGCACAAGCCAATTATTCACCTCTATTGAATGGGCCGATCAGCATCGACGGACAGGGACAACTGGTCGGTATTCCCCTAGGCCCTACTAACCCGCAACTGATGATCAATAACCAACAAGGTTCTGTATTTCACCCGAAATATCAACTGTCCTTATCTGCGGATACGACTCCGGAGAGGATGATGATCAGTAACGATCCGACTTTCTCCGATGCGGATTGGCAACCTTTCCAACTGACCAAAACCTTCAATAGCCAGGGACGCTATGTCTTTGCTCTGTTTGAAAATAGTAACGGTGTTTCAGCCCTGGCTTTTAGCAAACTCAGTGGGATTCAATACATTCCCAAGACTGAATTGTTAGCCGGGCGACCGGTCTACATCAATATTCAACTCGATCCGGTCCTCGATGCTGGCCAGGTGCTGCTATGGTATCGATCAGTTGGTGGCGGATATTCTAGCTCACCGATGCAGCCATCTGGCAATCTGCATTCGGCCAAAATTCCCAGTGCCAATACTATGTCCGACCTGGAATACTACGTTGAGGTCAAGGACAACTCGGGAGCAAGAATTGCCACTCTGCCCAGCGATTTTGCCACGGATGGACCGTACCTGCTCCAAGCCAAGGCTATGCTTCAACAGCAGTTATTGGCCTTGCAGGATAATACGCTGGAATTCGCTGTGGGCTTGTCGGTAGAGGTGCCAGCCGGCGCCCTCGAAACCGATACGGAATTACAGGTAAGACCTGCATCAATTCCGACTTTGCCTGCGGGGTTAACAGATACAGGTATCGCTTTGGGCCTAACTCTAGCTAATGAAACCGAAACCTTCAATGACGATATCGAGCTAACTTTCAGCTATACAGATCAAGATATTTTGGGACTTAACGAGAATCACCTGCAAGTCTACTATCTGGACGGAGCAGGGAGAGTTCATTTGGCTGGCGGACAGGTCAATACCGACGGCAACTACCTGTCAGTAGACGTAGACCACTTCACCGACTTCTTCGTAGCCACGGGCCAGGAAATCGCCCCTGACCAACCGACATTTTTAGCGGTTAACCAGTTGAACAAGCCCTATAAAATTCAAGCCTCCATGATCGACTTCGTGCCTTTGAACACAGCTGATCTTTTCTATCGGCAAACAGGAGCCACCGATTGGCAAAGTATTGCTATGGAAGATAATAACGGCCTGCTGGCAGCCACCATTCCCGCAACTGCTGTGACTGAAGAGGGCTTGGAATACTATATCCAGGGCACAGACGGCGAGACCCAGGTGCAATCAGACGAAATTGCACTGTCCACCGATTCAACCCCACCGACAGCAACTATCAATCCGCTGGCAAATGATATGGCTAATGGCGGCCAGCCAATTTTCACCGGAACAGCCAGTGGAGATTTCAACATCGTTGGGGTTGAATACCAATTCGATGTAACCGATGCTAACAGCTGGCGTCAAGCGACAATTACCGACAATAGCGATCCTAAATCGGTTGATTGGCAACTGAGCCCAGAAATCACCCTATCCACAGGGGCACATCAGCTATTCTTGCGTGTACGGGATAGGGCTAAAAAAGTTGGTTCTGAGACGTATGACTTTAGCGTCGATTCGCTCTATCTTCAAGGGGCTGATTTAGGACTTCTACTGCCTGGTATGATATTAGAGGTACTGATTGACTTATCCAACTTAGCTCTACAGGGACCACCTATTCGCGTCACCCAGATCGGCTCCACGCTCCCTTCAAGCGAACTGACCGTAATCAACCCACCAACAGTTGAGGATCCACAGTTGATTGAGCCTGGTGGTAGCAGGCAAGTTCAGCTCCAACTGACAGTTAGGGAAAATTTAGCGACCTTACCTCAACCAATTCAGGTTCAGGTACAGACTGGTGACACCAATCCTGCTCGAACTGTAGATTTGACCTGGTTGAGACAGAATTCCGACGGGGCCACGGAGACCACCGCTTTGCGTATTAATGGACAGGTTACAGGGGTAGCGGATCCTGGTATGCGGGCCTATGCCATTGTCAATTCAGCTGAGGAGGAGCGGTTTAACACCGCGGACCAAACGGTTACTGCCGATGCAGAGGGCAAATTTAACATTCTGCTCTATCATCCGGATGGGCCACAAACAGTGGCTGCGGTTGGTGATGAGGTAATCGTTGTGGCCGAAGATGCCGATGGTGATTTCCTGGCCGAAGCAGAAAAGGTGATTCAAGCCAGTGATATTGCCTCCGCCACCGTTACTCTAAACCTGACAATTGAGAGCCAACCCACCCGCCTCTTTGAGGTGGCAGGTGTGGGGGAGATTGGGCTGCAGTTACCCGACTTAGGGACCCGAGTCACCACCAGTATAACTGCGGTCCCGCAGCAGGAGGTCGCAGCCATACTGCCCGAGACCGTTGACTTGACTCAACGGATGCCGGAGCAGATGATCCGGATCGAAATTAGTGGAGAGGGTGTGGACACAGGTATAGATGGCAATTTCAAGGACAGCCCACTGACCATTAGCCTGCCTTTTAGTCACGGTGAACAGGCGGCAGATACCGTGGTCTTGCTGTCAGAAGCGGTCGGTGAGCAACCGGCTCAACTGGAGATGTTGGCTACCACACAGAGTGAGAACCAGCTAACGGCTGATCTGTACCACCTGAGCTATCTGTTGACAGTTAAAAACCAGGCTCCAACTATCGTTGACGGCTGGCAGGCGGCCATTAGTACACAGCTAGAAGGGGCGCAACCTGTACGGAGAGTGACGGCGGGTAGTGACAGTATCACTATCGATCTGCAGCAGATTTTCAGCGATGAAGATTTGAGTTGGGGTGATGATCTGGTTTACCAGCTAAGCCTTATGGGTACCGATTTAGTTAGTGTGGAAGATGCCACCGCTTTAACGGATCAAGGAGGCACGGCCGAGGCTTTTGGTAGTGGAGGGATTACTGGATCGACCGAAGCTGGAGTTACAGCTGATTACCGGCTAGAGGAGGCGCAGTTGAGGTTGAAACCGACCAGCGATAAGAGCCGGGAGGGTGAGGTAGTGGTAACCTTGCATGCCGTCGATGTCAATGATCTGATTTCGCCCACAATCGACTTCAAGGTAAAAGTCAAGAGCGTTCAACCTACCGCCTGGCAGACTGAGATCCAGTTAAAAGCGGGCTTGAATTTAGTTTCACTGCCGTTGCAACCCATAGATAGCGCTACCAAACAAACCCAAAAGTGGACTGCGGTTGATTTAGCCGATAAAACCGAGGCCACGGTAATCGTAGCTTATGATTCCTCGGTCGGTGAGGACGGCGGCTTTATTCCTTATATTCCACAGGTAATGGCTGGCAGTGGTGATTCCGGTTTCCTGATCCAGGAAGATCAAGGCTATATCATCAATGTGTTGCAGGATCGATCTTATTCTTTCATTGGTCAACCCTGGGGAAGTCGCATCGATGAAGATAATACCAGCGCTGGACCGTCGCTAGTGGCACCGTTAGCTGAAGCCGACAATCCGGCTCTGGCACCGCAGAAACAAGGTCAACATTGGGCCTTTGTCTTAAGTGGCGACCTGACGAGGGATTCACTCCTCAGCGCCGGTCTGGAGCGGATGCAGGCCCGCCAGGTGATGGCTGTCCATCAGCCGACGGGTCGAGAGGTCAGCATTCGATTGAGCGGAAATCGGTTCTATGGAGTCTTAGCCGATACCAGCCAGCGATCGGTAGTGACCGAGGGCGATGTCTTTGAAATCACCGCCCTAGATCAGGCCGAACGTATGATAGCCGGCCCGGCTCGCTGGGCGGTTACAGCTCAGGATTTAGCCCAGGCCTATCGCCATCAATCATTGGTGATCGGTGATATTATCCCCATCCAAACGACACTTTTAGCCAACTATCCCAACCCTTTTAATCCAGAGACCTGGATCCCCTTTGAGTTAAGCCGGGATGGATTGGTAACGATTCAGATTTTCGATAACCGAGGGCGTATAGTTCGTAGATTAAAGGTTGGGCACCGTCCGGCCGGCCGCTATCTGTCCCAGTCGCAAGCGGCCTATTGGGATGGCAAAAACCAACGTGGGGAAACAGCAGCTACGGGCGTCTATTTTTATACGTTAAGTGCTAGCAGCTACACGGCCAGTCGGAAGATGGTCATTGTCAAGTAAATGCAGCTAAGCACAGATAGGAGCAAATCGATGTTACAAAGAGCCACAGCCAATGTTTTAGGTCTTTTTTACTTGCTTCTGAGCGGACATCTGTCTCTGGCAGATGAAGGTAACAGTCAAGGTCTGCAGATGCCGGCCCACTCCTATACCCGAAGTTTCGATCTCTCCTTAAACCAAGGAATTAATATGATCGCCTTGCCATTGGATGCGAGGAAAATAGCAGGCCAACCAGTTGGAGAAAGATTAAATGCCAGTGATCTCACAGTTCATCTGACAAACTCCGAGGGAGTACAGCTAGCTACCTGGGTAATCCGATTTGATTCCACCGATGGTCGATTCAAGGCCTATCTCCCATCGACGTCCAGTTCAGCCATGGACTTCGAAATTCAATCGGGGCGTGGATACCTGGTCAATATGCTGGAAGCAAGGGAGATCCAGTTAGAGGGTATGCCGTGGGGGACGCCAATCTTTGAAGCACCGATTGGACCAGAGCCAAACCTGCTGCCTGTTTCTACATCTCCATTGGCCGGTAACGAAACCGACCCGTGGGCTTTTGTAGTTAGTGGTCAAATTTATCAGCAGATATCATTGGCAGACCAGACCCAGGTTCAGGTGACCAACCAGCGATCGGGCCAGACAGTTTTGGCCAGTATCAATCAAAGCCGATATACGGCGGTCTTTGTCGATGCTGATCGGCAACCAGTGGTTTCCGCTGGAGAACATTATCAAGTAACGATAGTGGATCTGCGTATAGATCCCAGGAGCCAAATCTTTCGGGTAGAAGCCAGGCAATTACGGTTGGCCTATCTAGAAGCTGATGTTGAACTGGTCGCCTCGATTCCAAAGGTGAGTCGGCTATTGCCCAACTTCCCTAATCCTTTTAACCCAGAGACCTGGATCCCCTTTGAGCTGGCTCAAGATGATCGGGTAGAGATTACAATCTATGACACCTCTGGACAACAGGTACGAAACATCAATGCGGGATACCGTTCGGCCGGAAGCTATCGATCCGCTGGTCGTGCTGCCTATTGGGATGGAAAAACAGGGTGGGGAGAGACGGTATCCAGTGGCATCTATTTTTATGCTCTAAAAACCGAGCACTTTATGGCAATGCGTCGAATGGTTATATTAAAGTAGCCGGGGCGCATTTAAGCCGGTAAGGAGTTCCGTTGTGGACACCATGTTGAGCTTTCTGCTTGTATTTAGCTTAGGCCATGGCTATAATCACTAAATGAAAAATCACGAAATAAAGCCTACCGTTTATATATGTTTCGAGTCATTTTTTCGGCTTTTCTTTCGATTCAAAAATCATACTCAGGTGGGGTGACCAAATTTTGCGAAATAGACAACAGATAAATTGGGTAGATAGGACTGTAACTGTTCTAATCCTATTGGTAGTGAGTGTTTCACTCCTCTTGCCCAAGACAGTATTATCGGAGGAGGATCTACCAGGACCGGGGGTGTTGCCAGGACAAGGCAAGTTAGGAAACCCTGTTGGTGGCGCTGAAGAGGAGGAAAATCCACCGATAGTCGCTTTACCTGATACCGTTAATTTTAGCACCCTAGAAATCGATCAATCTAAAGTTGAAGCACTAACGATTGAGAACAACAGCGACCGAGAGTTAGGGATTGATCGGTTGGAGTCGGAGATACCTGGTCTTAGTTGGCTCTCACAATCAGATATTGTCATTCTGCCTGACTCAACTCACGACATCGACTTAACTTTCCAACCCGACCAGGTCGGTATAGTTGAAGGCACGCTGAAAATCTTCTTCGATGGCAAACCAGATGAGCCGATTGTTATCCAAATTCAGGCCGAAGTTCTTCCACCGCCTCCATCTATTACAGATGTTTCCCTGGTCGAGGACGGAGACCTTGTCTCCGGATTTCCGAAAGGTCGTGTTGAAGGCGGTGAGGCTATCGCTATTCGAGGTGAAGGATTCCAACCAGGTTTGACAGTTGAAATCGCTGGCAATCCCGCTACGGAGATTACTCTTGAACCTGCTGCGGGGCAAATTGACCAGATCATCAAAGTAAGAACACCCAGTGGCCAAATTGGCTACGCAGATGTGACGGTAACCAATCCGGATGGTCAACAAGGCGAACTGACCAAGGCTTTTGCCTATGGCATTGCTTCCGTCTTCTCAGTAGGTGGTACGGTTGATTCAATTAAGGACTTACCAACCCTGAACGATTTGAGGGTTGTGGTTGAAAACCTCGACACAGGCAATGCCTTAGAAACTGTGACTAAAAATGAGGGCCGTTATCAAGTTGCTTATGCCGATTTTAACAACGATCATGTGGTAGCACTAGGAGATGAGGTTCAGATCATTGTCTTTAAGGGGCAACGGCCATTGGCTCTGACTACTCGCACAATTGAGGTTGAGGACATACAAAATAAGACCTTAATTGTTGACATAACACTGGGACAGAGTGCCAGTCAATTGAATGTTGAGAATAATGGTCCAAAGGCTATTGGCCAATCGGTAACCATTGATATTGAGTTTCAAGATGAAGACGGCAACACAATAGCTGTATTTCGTCCAACAACGATATTACTTCACACAGTTAGCGGTAGCGGCAATTTTTATTACGAAGGTCGAAGGCTTGATGGTTTAGTTCAAATTCAACCAGGTCAGTCGGGTATATCGCTTATCTATAGCGATTCAAACGGGCGCAATACCACCATTACCGTTTCGGTTCCAGACCAAGATATCACGCCTACTACCTCGAGTATCCAATGGGTACCAGCTGCGCTCAACTTTGTAAAAATGCCAGATGATCAGGAAGTTAAGGTCAAAGAAACAGTCGACTTCACCGCTGAAGTTGATGCGGTACTTGCTAATCTCCCGGCCAATAGCCAATTGACCTACAATTGGGATTTCGGTGATGGTGACACGGATGATACCTTCAACACCTCAATATCGCACACCTATCAAGAGATTGGTGATTACCTGGTTAAAGTGCAGGCAGAACTGTCTTTAGCTGGGGGGTTAACTGTTGCAACAGAGATAGCCCAATCAACTGTATCGGTAGAACCGACGGCCATTGGGGTCAAGGAGGGGAGCGGATTAGAAGATGTGGAGGTAGGCGTAGGAGAGGAGGCCAGTTTTGCCGTCGAGGTGGATTTGCCAGCCGCAGTTAAAGACCGACTAATCTATAACTGGGACTTCGGTGATGGTGAAGTGCTGGACGGCTCCAAACAGGCACAGGTCAGCCATGTCTATCAACAAGCCGGCGATTATCCGGTTTCGGTCACCATCCAGTTGCCGGCCAAGAAGGCGGGCCAAGCGCCGTTGGAGATGGTCTTTGAAGCCCTGGCCACGGTGGAACCGACGGCCATTGGGGTCAAGGAGGGGAGCGGATTAGAAGATGTGGAGGTAGGCGTAGGAGAGGAGGCCAGTTT
>JASMLX010000199.1 GCA_030748495.1 Candidatus Poribacteria bacterium
AGCACACAAGATCAGACTGAGTATGAGCAAGTGGAATGGGAAGCCTTAGCGGAGACGGCGGGAGTGTTGGTTGAATCGGTGGCTGATCAACCCCAGCCAGCACGGATCGAACCTGCTCACCATTCAGCGGATAACGACCCGCCGCTTGGGCCAACCTAGATCGGGATTGACGGCAGATTTATTAACGCACAGCCAGCTAACAGGTTTTTGGAGGCCAAAGCGGCAATCATCTTCACCAGCCACCGAATGACAGTCAGCCCAGGACGAAATGTATTGCTAAATAAGCGGTATGTTGGCACCTGCCTTTCGGTTTCAGAATTGAGTCGGAAACTATTTTCTGGTGCTAGAAAAATGGGTCTCACCGACCAAAGCCAGTTAATCATTCTAGCCGATGGGGCCAGATGGATTAGCCAACTAGCCCACAGACAGTATCCAAAAGTCAAGCTGATTCTGGATTGGTGGCATCTGAAAAAACGGCTCTGGCAAACGGTTGACTGGTTGAAGCGACATGGACTATCGTCCAAAGATAGCCGTGACTGGGCCAGACAAATCGGTGATTGGCTGTGGCGGGGAAAAGCTAGTGTCGCCTGACAATCCTGTATTGGCTTGGGCCAACAAATGGGGCTGGCGCCGCCAGTGGATAAAAGTCAGACTCAGTTGGGTGAAAGTAGTCTGCAGTCGTTCTATCTGTAGTTGAGAAACAACTTGAACTCGATCGTTGATTACCACAGCTATCGAAAAAAGGGCTGTTACATCAGTAGTGTCTTGGTGGAAAAGGCAATTGATTTATTAGTCGGCCGCCATTTGAAATTGAGAGGACAGAATTGGAGTCGGCCAGGTGCTGATAACCTGCTGGTTTTCAGACAGATGATGCTCAATGATCAATGGCAAAACTATTGGCCAGGACGGAAAATCGTTTGAGTCTTCCACACCCACACTATTTCGCACGCTTATGAGGAAGGACAGGGGGCTAGGGTATAGACTACCTCCATAAATAGGGTAAAGAAATCCGCCAAAAGCCTGCTGCAAGTTGCACTTTTAAGAGCGCACATTCCTTCATCGCCTCTTGCCATCACTATGTCAAAAGCCTTCTGGTTACATCTAATGTTTCTAAAAATGAGAAAGGCTAGATTAAGGAGTTTTTGGGTTGATTATTCCAGGAAACAGCTGGTTTACCCCCTCTATAGATTGGTATTAAATGATTGGTAGTGGTGGAGGTCTCCTCCACCCAGCGAACCCAATCTGGACTGCTGCTGATATGATCGCTGATTAGTGCTTGGACTTCTGCCGGCAGTTGATTGTATGCAGGCCAGTACCAGATCGTCAACACGGTGCGGCGCTGTCCGCTTTGATTGGCATGAGAAGAATGTAACAGACGGGCATCACCAATAACCAGATCTCCGGCTTGAACTTCGACATCAATCTCGCCTTCGGCTGCTTGCAAGGCAGGATGCTTCAGATCAGTAGCCCGCCTAACACCATCATCTTGATGGGCTGACCGACCTAGATCATGCAGAACGTGCCTCTTCAAGTGAGAGCCTGGGATGACTCGCAAACAACCGTTGTGCCTGTTAGTATCAACCAGATAGTACATCAGAAAATACTGTTGTGGCTGTTTAGAATAGCTGATGGAATGGTCCCAAAGTACGCCGTCTTGATGCCAGTAGAGTTGTGGGCTGTAGGCTGGTTTGCTAATAACATAACCGCTCCAGACCTTTGGATCGTCAAATCCTAGTTTGGCTAAGGTCGCTAAAGCTTCGGGATAAGCGATCAGTTGGCTAAAAGTAGGATGGGGGAATTTAAAGTAGGCTATGATACAGCCCTGAGAGCGGTTTCTTGCGAAATGTTCCGGTTCTTCCTGATCAATCATCCATTGGCTCATTTGATTGAGCTTGGTGATCATTTCAGTTGGCAGCACCTGGCGGAAAACACAGAACCCTTGGTCGATAAGCTGTTCCCGTTTCTCTTTATTGATAAAAGTTGTCATCAGATTGGCGAATTTAGGCTGGCAGATATTGGCCTGGAATTCGACTGGCTGGGTAGGTTATTTCGAGGTCATCCTCTACAAACAGCCATGGAATTTCCCCCTCCCAATAGTCAGGAACTGTCTCTGGCCGGCTATGCCATAGCAGCAAAAGGTTCCTACGCTGATCGGTCTGGTTTTTTCGGGCGGCATGTAAGACCCGGGCATCCCCCAGCACCAATGACCCGGCCTTAGTTAGCACATCCACCTGGTCTGGGTGATGACTACACATGATCGGATGATTTTCTTCAATGAATCTAGTCCCTTGCTCATGAGTAGTCACCAGTTGATCGTGGAGCGGTATCCGTTTCAGCTGGGAGCCAGGTATAACCTTCAAACAGCCATTTTCTATTCTGGTTTCTCCTAGGTAATAAGAAAGGAAGATCGTTTGTGGCCAAGGGGTGCAACTAAGAGGGTCGTTCCAGCGCATCCAGTCTTGGTGCCAATAAAGGGCAGGAGTGTATGGTTCTTTGGTTAGGATCAATAGTTGTTTCGAACTGGTGAAATCGTCAAACCCCATCTGTTCCGAGGCTTGGCGGGCTGGTTGCCATTCGGCCAAACGCTGCATGATTGCGTTGTCTTCGTAATGGATACCGAGGTGTGTACCTTGATACTTAGTATCCGGGTGATGCTCCAGCGTGTCGTTCAGACGATCTGACTCTTGGCCTAACTCTCGCAAAAATTCCGGGATAACGCAATATCCATCGCGCAACATCTGTTCTCGCCTTTCTTGGACCATTTCTGGTGTCATTTTATCCTCCTGGCTATATCCGCTCTATTAGAGTAGACTAGCTGTCCCAATCTATTGCCATTGGTCCGGGGAGAAACCAGTACTTTTTGCTTTCGCTTTACTAGCCCCGACTCTGGGTTTTAATGGTCGCCCAAAGAGTTATTATTTCATCTAGGCGATTGCTCTACCGCTAGATCAACCGCGTCAGTTCCTTCATAAACCAACAGATCACCTACTATATAACATGTCAGCAGGGTTGTAAAGTTATACTTGACCGACAGGGCTAATGCATGTCATTAGCCCTGTCGGCAGGCAACAAGCCCTACGCGCACTGAGAGAAAGGATTACAGCCTATCTCAACCGAAAAATGGAAGTAAGATTTAGGCTTGGAGAGAAAGTAGGGAAAAGACATGGTGGGGAGGTCAATGCCCCCCAGCAGTCGCATTACCCCGTACAGAGTTATCTATTAGGCGAGTATCAATGAGCTATTTAATAGCGTAAAACTCTTACTTAAAAATCACTATCTCATCTAGCAATATAACTAGTTGGAAACTAGAATGGCCAACTGTAGAAGAGAACCGTGCCCTTATAAGGTAGGCGTTTTACCTCTAGTGGCTTTAGCGAGTTTGATCGCTGTCCTCAACAATTACAAACTTTTGTCTTGTAGATCAGTCTCAAAGTATTTATATTATCGTTGCTCTCTCTAGCCGGTGTAACACAGCAAGGAAAAGCTAATGACAGATAAGGATTACAATCATTCCAAAATTGACCGCCGAGACTACTTTCGTGCCATGACTGCTCTAGGCCTATCATCTCTTCTGCCAGCCAACTTGTCTGATCTGGCAAGTCAAGAACAATTTGCTCCCAATCACGGTGATCTCATCAAAGAGGAAAACTCAAAACCTGGTACTCGGGATTGGATACTCACCAAAACCGATATTGACCCTTCGTCCAAATACCGATCTCCTTACATCGAAGGTTATGCTTCTCATATCAGTGTCTCGGCCGGGCAGCAGATTAGCCTGTATGTTTCATGCAATCCAGAATCCTCTTTCTATATCGATGTTTACCGGAGTGGGTTCTATGGGGGATTAGGGGGACGGCAAGTCGCGTCACTAGGGCCTTTCAAGGGCAAAACTCAACCGGATCCATCTATTGGAGAACGGCGTCTGCGTGAATGCGCTTGGGATGCATGCCAAACACTTACCATTCCCAACGATTGGGTGAGTGGAGTCTATCTCTGTAAACTGACCGCCGAAAACAGTGATCTGCAAAGCTACATTACCTTCCTCGTCAAAGATAATCGTAAGACCGACTTTCTATTCCAATGCTCGGATACGACCTGGAACGCCTACAACCGATGGCCGAGCCAATTTTCTCTATACGATAACGAAGAAACGGTTTGGTATTGGGGGGCAGGAGTCGATGTCAGTTATGATCGCCCCTATGGGAAATACTGTCAAATTATTGACGCGCCACTCAGCATCGGCTCTGGGGAATGGTTTTGTTGGGAATTTCCAATTGCCTATTGGATGGAGTCTCTAGGTTACGATGTTAGTTATATCTCAAATCTCGACACACACGCAGATGGATTGGCACTAATGCGAGGAAAGGCTATGCTATCTGTGGGACATGATGAGTATTACTCTCTGGAAATGTTCCACAACCTGCAAGCAGCGATAGGGGCTGGATTGAATGTGGCTTTTCTATCTGGCAATACCTGTTGTGGGTTGTTGGAGATGAAGCCGTCGAGCGACGGGCGTTCTAATCGGATTATCACCCGTGTGGACCGATTTGGTCCGCCGGATGAAACCAGCGACGGCCTTTTCCATTCCATGAAGACCCTTCCCAGAACAGCACCTAATGAAAAGATGTTGATTGGTGCCCGCAGCACCGGCCCAATTGTCGGCGGGGCAGACTGGATTTGCCGGCAGCCAAACCATTGGTTGTTTGAAAATAGCGGTATGGCAATTGGAGACAGCATACCCGGATTAGTTGGTTGGGAATGGCATGGTGATCCCGCAAACATCCCCGGCCTAGAAATTATAGCTCAGGGAACGACTGCTAGCGGAGCAGGATCAGGTACGTATACCTCAACGCTGTATCCCGGACCAAAAGAGAACTTAGTTTTTAATGCGGCTACTTGTTGGTGGGGCGACGCGTTAAGCGAGCCACCTGGTTATGTCCGACCTTCAGCCCATGGAGCGCAACCGCAAGGGCCCGATCACCGTGTCCAGGTGATCACTAAGAACCTGCTGAGAAGATTATGCTCATAGTGATTTTAACAAACAGGTTTAAAAAAACATCCACACTGGCCTAAAGTCTAGTTCAGAACAGCGTGGATGGATTGTGCGGTTTGAAGTGTCCTTGAAAGGAGTGCCGTGTTATGCAGTTTTAGAAGTTGTTCTTTGGCGCGGATTTCAATGAGCCATTAATGCTTAGATCAACAAGTTGAGAATCACCATTTCTTCGGCGGTTGCAGGTGGTTTTGGTAGCCGATTCTTGAGCGATACTAAGAATCGCTTCTGATCATTTTTGTGATCAGTCCATGAACTGAGAAATTACTCCAAATTGACCACATAGAAACCCGATGCCGTTACTCTTATAAGACGAACAAATACCAATCAGTGAGCCAAAACCACCCCGAACAATGCAACCATCACAAGCACGGAGCTATAAGCCTAGAAATGATTTACTGGATCACTGGTTCTTGCGATCTACAATATAAGTGGTATTATCATGGTTAATCTTACCGCCCTAAGGATAACGTGTTCTTACCAGTCTATCGACCTATCAGTTGATTTGAATTCGCCGGACTACTTGTCCATTACTTTCCCAATAAGTATGTTTATCGGCAATGGCAGGATCGTCCATCGTTGGCTGAATATTCCCATCGACATCGATCGCACGGGAGACAATTGTGTGCTCACCGGCGGCCGGTTTATTCCAGTCGTAGCGCCAAATTCTCCAAGCATGTTCGGCTTCTGAGTTGGGGACAAAAGTTGTCTCAAGCCAAGGGCCGTTGTCAATACGAACTTCGACTGATTTGATAGGCCGCCCCCAGGCCGCACCATAGATGTGGTATTTTTTACTGATATGGGTTACTTTGGCCGCTAGGGATTTTATCTGCGTACGTCCGACAGATGTCTCCATCCAAACCGATTCTCCACCCCTTTTTTCTTCGCGGATTGTCACGTAATCCTTGGCCATAAAGCGTCCCATATACCGCCTATCACGAACCTCAATACGCTTTAACCACTTCACATTAGCGATGCCGTACCAACCTGGCACAATCAACCGTACCGGAAAACCGTTATCTTTGGGCAACGACATACCATTCATTTCGTAGCAGAGGAGATTGTCAGGTTGCATGGCTTCAGTAATAGACAAACTCCGGGCAAAATTCTGGCGCATTTTTATTTTTCTGACCTCTTCTTCCCCTTCATCACTACCAAAGAAAACCACTTCGATACCATTCTCCAGTATACCGGTCTCTTCCAAAATGGGAGCGAGCGGTGTGCCTGACCATTTCGCCGTCCCAATCGCACCAGCGAAGGTGGAGAAACCATGATTACCTGAACATTCCAAAGTAGAGATGACATTCTGCTTTTGTCGCCTTTTAATGTCGTTTAGCGTTAGAGTCATGGGGCGCTCAACCTGGCCTATAATTTCCAATTTCCAATCCTCAGTACTGACTTCAGGTATGTTATAGTGAGATACACGGAAGAACTTATCATTTGACGTGATCCAGGAATCAAGATGGCTCCAATCCAGCAGATTGGCCTGTGAGGAAGTAGGTTCTGGTGGTTGATCTAGGAATGGAACAAGTACCTCTCCGGATCGTCCCGGAAAAGCGTGAGCCAGAAGTGGAGAGTGTAGAAATGCCCAGCCAACAAGGCCTGTAGTGGCTTGCATCAATAATTCCCTACGTGTTATCGGAGAAGATTTCATTGATAAACTCCTATAAAGTTCAGTCAGGCCAGCTGAATTCGCTCGGCTTAGCATATTCCCCCCACCAAACTGGCGGATGGAATTTGGAATACGACAAGTCGACTTAAATGATAAAAATGCTCGGGTTTTTTGGCCAGCGTGAGTGAATAATTACTTTTTTAGTTAATTGCCGTTTCAACTGCAGTACCGATATTTGGGATATTGGCGGTGGCGTGGGATAGTAGCAGTCCCTACTTAGACCTTGCAATCGTCTACTACTCAGAAAATGTCTTCGCTATCATTCTAGCCTAAATTTGATGTGATGTCGACGATTTACCTACCCGGTGGCTGTTTCACCTATGTTACTTGGCCGTGTGCCCTCGGGTAATGACCTCTTGGTCTGGCTTGTAAAATGAATCAGATGACACACTTAACTTTAGTCCCATTTCCTTGATGGCGGTATCGGCAACCTTTTCGAGGGGAGTATATTGCGGATGTGGAAATGCCTTATAAGGATTGTTACGGGCCGCATTGTAACAGCAAATCAGATTCCAGCGGGTGCGATTGCTGGTATTGGCATCGGAGCGATGTAGAACATTACAGTGAAAAAACAAAGCCGAGCCTGGATCTAATTCACAGTAAACGATCTCCAGTCGATTGGCCAGTTGTTCTACCCGTTCGGGATCTGCATAGTTTTGACCGGAATCAACATGGTGTTCAATTCGACCTGCGTGATGAGAGCCCTTGATCACTTGCATACAGCCGTTGCCTTTGTCAGCCCGATTGAGTGCAATCCAACAGCTGGCTAAATAAGGGTATAGACACCCATTCTTATACCAGTAACCGTAATCCTGATGCCACTCCCAAGCCCCACCGACCTCCGGCTTTTTGTGCAGAAGCTTGGAATGATAATGGTAGACTTCTCCCCCCAACATGGCCTCCATTGCATCGACCACTCGATGTGAACAACTAACCATGCCCCAGATGTCGTTGCGGGGATGATTCCAGACGGTGATCTGGCTATTCCTTCCTGATCGGTCATCGACGTCCAAGGTATGATCCTTCATCATCGGGTCTGCTTGAGCAGCAGCTAATAAAAGATTAGCCTCTTGTTGGTCAAAAAGATTAGGGACTATCAAATAACCATCGTCCAGAAAGGATCGGACTTGCTTAGCTGAAAGTTGATGATTATTGGCCATGATAACTCCTTTGTTCGTGGATATAGTTTGATTTAGGGTTAGAAATTATCGGTGATATTGGGATAGTATTTAATCATAATCCCAAATGTAGAGGATCTGGTTAACGTTAGTGGGTTCGATCTCACCCAACAGCTAGCAAACAGATCAATAATATCCAACTTGGTTTTTGCATTCGCTCACTTCGATTGAACCTATATAATACTATACTAAAAACTATTAATTGCCCAAGAGCAAATAATTAAGATTTTCTGAAATAAACAAGATGGAAAGGTTAACATAGATAGTAAAGGAGAAAAAGGGTAGCAATAGGTTGGCTGATACCTGACCCCCGTAGGGTCAATGTCCCCCGTGAGGGTTGCCTTCAACTACATCCATACTTGGCAGTACATGCCTCTATCGAATCGGGCTTGAAATCAGAATATTTGAAGTTAGTGGTTAAAAAGAAGGTGAGCCTCAGTTTTTACCCCGTCTTGACCATCCACCAAGCCCAACAACTACACGCCATGTCTGAGCAACGGTATCAGGCCGAATAGCCAAGATTGAAGGGGGTCGTTCCTGCAACGGCTACGACTTGTTCTGGCAGCTAATCCTTAACCCAGTTGAGTAGCTTCGGGTGTAACTGCACCTTTTGTTTCCGCTAGTGGGTTCTACTCGGGACAGGTCTAAAACACGTCTGCAAAAACGGGAATTTTTAAGCTCACCCCGCTAATTTGGCCTGTTAAGGTAGCTAGGTGACCCTAGAAGGATTCTTGTTTCTTACCCAAGGGAAAAATGAAGAGGAGGTATCTGCCCACAGAACGAATCCTCGTGCGTTTGGCCTTTTGGTGGAGGAGAGGTTATTTTTTGTTCCCATCCTGTTCAGATTTGAAAGCCGACAGAAACATTCTTGTTGTGTCGTTCAGGTTGCCGTAAAAATCCCGAGTTTCTTGGTCCGGGTGATCGTAACATAATTTAGGTGGTATGATGGAACAATT
>JASMLX010000019.1 GCA_030748495.1 Candidatus Poribacteria bacterium
GAGCAGGGCTGTCAATGGAGAGGTCTTGCCTCTAAGTTTGGAAATTGGCCTCCAATCTACACACGGATGAACCGATGGGCCAAAACAGGGGTCTTAAATGGCATATTTGAAGCCTGGCCGGCAAAGAAAATCATTCCAGTCAGGATAGAAGGCTATTGATTAGATAACACATCCGTGAAAGTGCATGCTGATGGAACAGGGGCATAAAAAGAAAGTCAGGAGGAGGGTGGGAGCACAAAAATCCATCTGCTAGCCCAAGATGCTGGTAGGGCAAGGGCTTTTCGACTCTCTCCCAGCCACGATCATGATGCGCCTGAAGGAGAAGGCTGGTTGGAAGACATAGATTGCCCTTTGGCTGGCGGCCCAATGATTATGGATCCAGCAGATGAAGGAGATACTGCTCGATAGCCGGCTTTAGACTTGATGTTCTCGACTGTTGTTCCGGCCCAATCGAATCGCCTGGATCCTTGGGAGTCTGACCAAGAGCACGACCAAAAGAGAAATGAAGTGGAAGGATTGTTCAGCAGGCGGAAGGGATTTGGCTGGATCTTCTCTGGCTGGACCAGCGGGATCGGATGTTTTCTGCTTTCGGGTTCTTGGTGCTGATTGTCGATTCGCTTATAGATAGTGTTAATAGTGTTAACAAGCCCTAGTATGTAAGCCACATTTGCCCGTTCAAAGCGGTTTTTTTCTGCTAATAATTTCCTCTTGAGAAAAAACAAAAGGCTATTTGAACCACCCACCATCAAAATCCTATCATTGAGCATATAAATACAATTAACCGGAACGAATAGCTTTTGCTGCCATTTCGAGCCATTGTAAGAGAACAAACCGTTATCATTGCCAGCCAATATGTTACCATCTAGTTTTTCTAAGTTTGCTCTAAACGCATGCTTTTGATCTTCATTTTTAAATGTTCAATCTATTCATTCTCTCGAAATTGAAATAAAGTAAGGGGGAACGAATTATATCTTATCGTTTTTTCGGCGGAGTTATTACTACTTTTCGATTATCAACCTGAATCAAATCTTCAGCAAACCATTTAACCACTTGAGGATAGATCTCATGCTCCTCTACCTGTAGCCGGCGATGTAAACTTGTTTCATCATCGTCATCGAGTACCGGTACTGGGACTTGGGCAATAATCGGTCCGGTATCAATTCCTTCTTCCACAAAATGTACGGTAACACCCGTAATTTTTGTTCTGTAGGCAAGAGCATTTGACACAGAGTGAATACCCGGAAACGCAGGTAATAGTGAGGGATGGACATTGATTACTTTATGGCGATATTTTTGTACAAATTGAGGCTGAAAGATTTTCATGTAACCAGCGAGTACAATCAATTCAACTTCATAGGCCTCGATTATCTCTGAGATTTTAGCATCAGCGGCGTTTCGGTCGGAGAACCGTTTAAGTTGGACAACATGGGTTGGAATCTCTGCCTTTTTGGCTCTATGCAACGCATACGCTTTCGGCCGGTCACTAATTGTAACAACGATTTCGACGCCACTACTGGGATCCAAATGCAGTTGATCAATCAACGCCTGTAGATTTGATCCGTTTCCGGAAGCAAGGATTGCTATCTTCATGCGCTTATTCAAATAATTTATCTCGCGAGTTGGGAGTTTTAATCAGCTTTGAATTCAACTACGAAGTATAACGGTAGATGAATGGCTGAAGAATGCCTGGGCCGGCAGCTAAAACCCGGATATTTCTGGGTTGGTTGTTGAATTTGTTCCTCACCGCCTCTATTTTGGCTTTTCTTACCGTGGTTGAACACGAACGAAACCAAGCCAGATTAGGTAGAGGTGGGCCCACGGCCTCCGGTCAGTATTATCGATTCGGACAAAGGGTCAAAAAACCACCATCGCCAAGTCAAAAAAAGCGGAAAAAGGAGTGCGGATTTTAGTCTGTCAGCTACTACAGAAAAGCCTGCAGCCAAACCCGATTCACGGTAGACGATCGAGTCGGGACACGCCGGATTGAGGATTTCTCCGTGCGCGACCAACTAATTAGTTGATTAGTAGATAGTAAATAGAGAGAACTTCAGAACAATTCTCAATTTCCGCAACCGCTTGGTCCGCGCTTAGCAGGCGTGGACTAAACTTTCGGTCGTGAGTGGGAGACAATACTCGTTATAGCCTAAACTCGTTAGCGAAGCGACTACTTTCTGCACTAGGTATTATATAGCCGGTCGACCATCACAGTTTTTTCATGTTACGGTAGTGATGTTCTTTTAAAGAATACCTTTTGCAGTTACTCAATCAATTTCTCCAAACTATCAGGTGGCTGAATGTTAGTTTAAAAAATTACCCAAGATATCACCATACTTGGCAATTAGCCCGGCAAAAACGACCGATACCATCGACATCAGCTTAATCAAGATATTTAGAGAGGGACCAGAGGTGTCTTTGAATGGATCGCCAACGGTGTCGCCCACAACGGTTGCTTTGTGAGCTTCCGAACCTTTGCCACCGATCGTACCGCTTTCGACATATTTTTTGGCGTTATCCCAAGCCCCACCAGCATTGGCCATCATAATGGCGAGCACAAAGCCGGTGGATAAACCACCAGTTAGCAAGCCCAATACCCCGGCTACCCCCAAGACCAATCCAATTAAGACTGGAACCACAAGTGCAATCAGCGATGGATAGATCATCTCTCGTTGAGCACCGAGAGTAGAGATCTCAACACATTTAGCGTAGTCGGGTTTTTCCGTTCGCTGCATGATGCCCGGATGTGCTTCGAATTGTCGGCGGACCTCTTCTACCATCGCCCCCGCAGCTCGGCCCACAGCTTTCATGGTCAAGGCACAAAAATAGAAGGCCATTACGGCACCGGTAAATAAGCCGATCAACACTTTAGGATTAATCAAGGTGACATTGTAGTAAACCATGAATTGGGGAATAGTAACTTTGAGCGTCTCGACGGCACCTACACCGGGAATCATCAGTTGATCCAGATGTGCCGAGTGGATCAACCCATACCGAATTTCCTCTATGTAAGCGGCTAATAAAGCTAAGGCCGTCAAGGCTGCGGAGCCGATGGCGAAGCCCTTACCGGTAGCGGCGGTCGTGTTCCCCAGAGAATCCAGTTGATCGGTACGGTGCCGTACCTCTGGGTCCAGTTCGGCCATCTCGGCATTCCCACCAGCATTGTCAGCAATCGGTCCATAAGCATCAGTGGCCAGGGTAATGCCCAGTGTGGCTAACATGCCAACAGCGGCAATACCAACACCATAGAGTCCCATTAAAGGTTGATTCACACCACCCGGCAGGTAGAAACTGAGGGCGATAGCCACTACAATTGTGATCACCGGAATAGCTGTCGACTCCATGCCGACGGCCACGCCTTCGATAATTACGGTGGCGGGCCCGGAGGTGGCCTGTTTGGCAATTCCCTGTGTGGGTGCGTAGTCGTGCGAGGTAAAGATCTCAGTCACTTTGCCGATAATCAAACCCGCGACCAGACCTGTAATAATTGCTCCCCAAATTTGCCATTTGTTGGGTAGATCTAGGTAGTTGAGGACGATGGCCGACAGAATTGCAATCCCGACTGAACTGAAATTAATACCGAAGTTGAGCGACCCCATCAGTTGTTTCATGGTCGCCCCTTCTTTGGTGCGAACCGTGTAAATGCCGACGATGGACAGCAACGCGCCTAGACCAGCGATGATCATCGGTGCTGAGAGGTATTTCAGTTGCAAAGCGATATCATGATAGTCCTTAGCAGCTACGGCAGCGACACCGAGTGCGGCCGTAGCTAAAATCGAGCCTGCATAAGATTCATATAGATCTGCTCCCATACCGGCCACATCCCCTACATTATCCCCCACATTATCAGCGATTACGGCTGGATTTCGTGGATCGTCTTCCGGGATTCCTGCTTCAACTTTTCCGACCAGATCGGCTCCAACGTCAGCGGCTTTGGTGTAGATGCCTCCGCCAACCCGGGCAAAGAGAGCTTGTGTCGAGGCACCCATACCGAAACTAAGCATAATAACAGTGATTTGGGGTAACGGATTTTCGGCCAGAAAACCAGGGAAAATCTTAGGGAAGAGATAGTACAGAATGAGAAACCAAGCCGCAATGTCCAGCAGAGCAAATCCGACTACCACCAGCCCCATTACCGCCCCCGCACGGAAGGAAACCCGGAGACCTTCATTAAGGCCGCTTTGAGCCGCACTGGCCGTCCGAGCCGAGGCATTGGTGGCCGTCTTCATGCCCAGAAAACCACAGAGACCAGAGAAAAATCCACCGGTCAGGAAAGCGAATGGCACCACTTTATTTTGCGCCTCTAGTCCAAAGGCCATAATCAGAAAAACTAGACAGAGGACAGCAAAGACAATACCGACCACTTTGTACTGTTGTTTTAAATAGGCCATTGCCCCGTCACGAACGGCTTGTGCAATTTCAACCATCGCTGGTGTTCCTTCACTTTGCCTCATTACTTCACGGTAAAAGACATAAGCGAAAATTAAAGAGATAGTAGATCCAATTGGAGCAATCCACCAAGCGTAGGGCAATGTTTCTTGCATTTAAGTTTCCTTTCCGAATATTAAAATTAGTCTGTTCAAATTATTATTAGCCTGTATTCTGGAGTTGAACTTCAGCATCAATATCTCCAATACCGAGCAATTTCAAGACCTCTCCAACCAGATAAATCGAGCCGGTGACACAGATTAGATTACGTTTGGAGATAGGCGGAGCATCGGTGTTCTCCGTAGCCGGTGACACAGATCGTGCCAGACGGAATGCTTCAGTAACCGACGGTACCGGTACGATTCTAGGATGGAGCCCAGACCAATCATCAGCCAATCTTTGCGCTTCAACAACTCTGGCGTTATGAAAGGGTTGTGTCGTAATCACTTGATCGGCAAAAGCACAGACGATTTCACCAATCTGTGTCACCGGCTTATCTCTCATCAAACCGACAACTACAAGTAGATGCTCATAATCGAAGATTTGCTGAACGGTCTTCAATAGAGCCTCAATCGAATCGGGTGTATGTGCCCCGTCCAGCACAAGCTGATGGGTACTTTGTTCACTTAACTGCGGCTGAGGGGCCGCCTTTTCAATTGAACCATCTGTCAGTGGGACAACTTGCAATCTTCCCTTCAACTCTGTTTGGGCCAGTCCCTGACGCACTGCCCCCTCGGGCAGGCCTGCTGGTACCAGACACCGAACCGCGGTGACTGATGTAGCCGCATTAATTAATTGGTGCCTGCCGGCCACAGTAATGAACAGTTCCAGATCTGACTCAAAATCGAAAACCTGCCCCTCTGGTTGCTGATAGTGTCGCACAATGTTTCTTGATACGTGATGGATCTCAACTCTGTTTTGAGAAGCAACTGTTTCAAAAACTGTTTCAGCCGATTTTGGCTGTGGTGCCAACACCAAGGGGACGTCAGGCTTAATAATTCCTGCCTTTTCTTGTGCAATCACCGCGATTGATTCACCCAGAATCTGTGTATGCTCCAAGCTGATTGGTGTAATGACCGTTAATTCCGGATGGATAACATTGGTCGCATCCAGTCGTCCACCCAATCCAACCTCAATCACGGCCAAATCGACTTTCTGCTGGGCGAAATAGAAAAGTGCTAGTGCTGTGTAAATTTCAAAAAAAGAGATCCGACCATGGTCTCCGTCCGAAACGGCCTCGATAGCAGGACGAATCTTGGCTATGCAACGGGTGAAATCGTTCTTGGAAATGGGAGTACCGTTGATGCAACACCGTTCACGAGGAGAAACAAAGTGGGGCGAAGTAAACAGGCCCGTTCTATAGCCTGCAGAGGTCAGGATGGAGGCGATGAAAGTAGCAGTGGATCCTTTCCCTTTACTGCCTGCGACATGGATAGACCGTAGATTATGTTGCGGGTTACCAAGCCGTTTGAGAAGTTGAGTAATTCGGTGCAGGTTATAGTGCCGGGCGTGCCGGCTAAAGTCTGGGCTTTTTTCAGTATTGAGATAGGAGTCAATATAGGCTAAGGCCGATTGATAAGAGGCCATTTTCTCAAAACTATCTTCTCAAGACCAAAGTACTTGATCTATGCCTTCATAGATCGGAAATGCCTGACAGAGCTCTTCGACTCTAGTTTTGATTTTTTGGCGCGTGGAGGCTTGACGACGGTTCTGAATCACCTCAGTGATTAAATTCGCCACTTGCGTCATCTGATCCTCTTTCATTCCACGAGTTGTCACCATTGGTGTACCAATCCGAATCCCACTGGTCGTATTGGGCGAACGCGTATCGAAAGGGATGGTGTTTTTATTGACGATGATGCCCGCTTCCTCCAAATAGTTAGCGGCCTGCCGACCGCTCAACTTAGCGGAAATGGAGGTCAAGTCTATCAGCATCAGGTGGTTCTCTGTTCCCCCTGTCACCAATCGGAATCCATTCTCCATCAAACGATTTGCCATCACCCGGGCGTTGGAGATAATCTGTTCTTGATAACTGGTGAATTCCGGTTGAGCCGCTTCCTTGAATGCTACTGCTCTGGCGGCGATGGCATGCATAAAGGGACCTCCCTGCAAACCGGGGAAAACCGACTTGTCGATGGAATCTGCAAGTTCTTGACGGCACAGAATGATAGCTCCACGCGGTCCTCGCAAGGTTTTGTGAGTAGTTGTAGTGACAACATCGCAATAGGGAACAGGATCGGGATGTACCTTACCGACGATAAGACCGGCAACATGAGCCACATCTCCAAGCAGGTAGGCATCGACAGAATCCGCAATTTTGCGCCATTCGGCAAAGCCAATCTGGCAAGGATAAGCGCTGGCTCCCACAATAATTAGCCGAGGCCGATGTTGGTCTGCCAGGTCGGCAACAGTCTCCAAGTTGATCCGTTCGGTTTCCGGATCCAGGCCATAGTGAACGATATTATAGTATTTGCCCGAAAAGTTTTGAGGTAAACCGTGTGACAGGTGTCCACCGTGATCCAACTTCATACTCAGGATAGTATCACCCGGCGAAAGTAAAGCGTGAAAGACGGCAATATTGGCCTGAGAACCAGAATGTGGTTGAACATTCACATGATCAGCGCCAAATAACTCTTTGGCACGATCAATGGCTAGCTGTTCGATTTGATCGCTATAATGACAGCCGTTGTAGTATCTCGTTTCCGGGTAGCCTTCAGCGTACTTATTGGCCAGAACCGTGCTCTGCGCCTGCATCACGGCGCGACTGGCATAATTTTCTGACGGAATCAGTGTCAAGCAGCTTTGTTGTCGTGCCAGATCACCAACCGCAATTTCAAATACCTCCGGATCAAAATTCTTCAACGATTGTTTCATCAACGATTTACACCTTACCTCTCTTAATAGGGGCTAAAACAGAGGGGTAATTTTAGCACGGCCGATATTCAGTTTCAATCTAACTTTTGATTCAATCTTTAACTTTAATCGACCGATTAAAACTTTCGAGACCAACCTGAAAACCAGCGTTCTACTACCACCTTCTTCTGGGTAAAGAATTCGACGGCGTCTCGACCTTGGCCGTGCATATCACCGAAGAAACTGTCTCGCCAACCACTAAAAGGGAAAAAGGCCATTGGCGCGGCTACCCCTAAATTGATACCGATATTACCCACCTGTGCTTGGTAACGGAATTGGCGAGCGGCGGCACCGCTGCTGGTAAAGAGACAGGCCATATTGCCGTACCGGCCGCTATTGACCAATTGGATAGCATCGTCTACCGTTTCGACGTGTATTAGGCTCAATACCGGGCCAAAGATTTCGGTGCTGGCAATTTCACTACCCGGATCCACATTTTCCAGGATGGTTGGACGAACAAAATAACCATCCTCAAAGCCATCAATTCGAGTCTGGCGACCATCGACTAGCAGATTTGCCCCTGCCGACACACCAGACTGAATCAGGTTCTCAATGCGCATTTTGCTTTCTACGGTGATAACAGGCCCCATCTGCACCGTCTCATTCAATCCGGAACCGACTACTCGGGAAACTGCCTGCTGGGCAATGGCCTCCGTAAACGGCCCTTTTGCCTCGGCTACGGTAACCGCAATAGAAGCCGCTAAGCAACGTTGCCCTGCACAACCAAAAGCACTATCTGCAGTGATCTGGCTGGTCATCTCCAGATCAGCATCGGGTAAAACGATGATCGGATTCTTAGCCCCACCCTGACACTGTGCCCGTTTACCATTCGCCGTAGATCTGGCATAAACCTGCCTGGCTACCTCAGTAGAGCCGACAAAACTGATGGCTTTGACCTGCGGATGGTCGATGAGCGCTTCAGCCGCTCCCTGTCCGCCGTGAACCAGGTTGACCACCCCTTCAGGGAGTTCTGTTTGGTCGAGCAGTTGAATAATCTGTTGCGTGGTCTGAGGTACTTTCTCCGATGGTTTGATGACGAAGGTGTTGCCACAGGCGATAGCGTAGGGCATAAACCAAAAGGCGATCATAGCCGGAAAATTGAAGGGCGTGATAGCCGCGCAGACACCGACGGGTTGACGAATCATAGTTTCGTCAATGCCGCTGGCAATGTCCTCTGAATTGTAGCCCTGCATCAAGATTGGAATACCGCATGCCACCTCTACATTTTCGATAGCACGACGCAACTCCCCCTTAGACTCGGCTAACGTTTTACCGCACTCAATAGTTATGGTCCGCGCAATTTGATCCAGATGTTCTTCCAATAACTGTTTTAAGGAAAACAGATACTGAATTCGATCCGTGGCAGGGGTTTCACGCCAACTTTGAAAGGCTTGCGCTGCAGACTGAACTGCTCGGTCTACGTCTGACTCGGACGAAAGCGGGATCCGACTGATGACTTCGGTTGTAGCGGGGTTAACTACATCCACTTGATTGACAGTGGTTGGATGAACCCACTGTTTGCCGATATAGTTAGGCAAGATCTGAATAGACACGTTAAATTACTCCTGTATTGGCTTGTTTTTCAGATACGGTTGGCGTAGATATAGTATGCGCCCACCTCAAACCCATCTTCATTGGTAAGGTAGGTCTGAAGACGGGTTTCACCCGCTTTCAACCTGAAAGTAAAGATTACACCTTTTCCATCTTTGGTCACCATCTGACTCTGCTCCTGGTCACCAATTTTAACTGCGGCCGTTTGTATGTCCAGCGCCTTACCACCATTGTAAAGATCGATGACTTCGCCTGGAATGCCTTCAGTCAGACTGCGATTCTCCTCTTTTGGCCAGCGGCGCAGTTCAAACTGATATTCACCGTCCTGAGCAAAATCTACCGCCCAGTAGCCATTGCACTCCAGGCCGTTTCGCACTTGGCCCTGGTTCCAGGCATGTTGCTCACCGTGCCAGTCGTGGGTAGTCAGCAAAGAGACTCTCTCTTGGTCGCTTCCGATAACAATCGGACAATCTTCGTCGAAGCGAGGTGAAACCAGATTCCACCAGGCTTCGTAATGCTGTCGCAAATCGGTGACGACCTCAGGATGTTGACCCGCAATATCCTGGCGTTGCTCTGGATCGGCTAAAATATCGTATAGTTCTCGACCGTTGATTAGTCGCCACTGCTGTGTCATGGTAGCGCTCTGTTTCCATTTAATCGGATGTTCAACCCGCTGAGAGTCGGTGACAACCACCCGATGAGGTCTCGGCTCCTGATCGGGCGCCTTCTCCGTCTGCCTGTCTAGCAACGGTGCCAAGCTGATACCGTGAAAATCAGCAGTACGAGGCGCTTCGATTCCACATAAATCGATCAACGTTGGCAGTAGATCTATATTGGCGGTCAGTTCGCTGATGTCGCAACCTTCTGTATGCCCGCCGTCAGGCCAGTACAAAAAGAACGGAACACGATGTCCACCTTCGTACTCAGATCCTTTCTTTCCGCGTAGCCCCGCATTAAAGCCGTTAGCCAGGTACTGATCTTGGTCCAGTTGGCATCCTTCCGCCGACCCATTATCCGTCATGAAGATAAAGATGGTATTCTCTGCAATACCGAGTTGATCCAGCGTTTGGCGTAGCCGACCCACATTTTCGTCGATGTTTGTAATCATGCCGTAAAAGTTAGCACGGGAGTCAGGCATTTGCCCCAGGTAAGGCTGGGCGTACACGTCGGGAACGCGAAATGGCCCGTGTGGCGCATTGGTCGGAATATAGCAGAAAAAGGGCTGGTCTTTTTGTCGTTCAATAAACCTGGTTGCTTCCTCGAACCAGACATCGGTGCAATAACCCTCAAACGACTCTTCCACCCCATTCCGCCAGTAGGTGTCATCAAAGTAGTCGTTGCCCCAGTAATCAGGCGTTTGACTAATACCTCCGCCACCGTGATAGAGCGCCTCTTCAAACCCGCGGTTATGCGGTCGAAAGGGATAGTTATCGCCCAGATGCCATTTGCCAAACATACCTGTTCGATAGCCGTTGGTCCGGAATATATCGGCCATAGTGGTCTCATCACTGCGCAACAGCGACCGGCCTCCAATGGTATGCCAGACTCCTGTACAGTTACAGTAGCGACCTGTCATAATGCCCGCCCGTGTCGGGGCACAGGTTGGACCGACATGTAAATTAGTTAAACGGGTACTTTGGCTGTGAAGTCGGTCCAAATGTTGGGTGTTAATAATTGGATTGCCGTGGCAGGCCAGATCACCATAGCCCTGATCATCGGTAATCACGAAAACGACGTTGGGATGTTGCTGTTGACTCATTTTAGTATAAGGCTCCAACTCAATTGTTTTTTCGGATAGTTAAGGTGACAAAAGGTTAATCGTCAAAACGGATCTGAATGTAGGCCAAGGTATTTGGCTCCCTTGGGGACATACCAACCAGATCCAGAATATCGGAAGGTTTTGATCCACCACGAACTGTATTGGTCAAAAATATACCGGTGATCGGTTCGATGATTGGGACTTCGAACCACTCGAATTCCTTTACTACTGAGAACTGGAAAATACAGTTAGGTAAGCCGGACACACTTACGTTTGGCGTTAGAGATGAGATGACTAACAACTCACCTGTTGGGAGTTGATGGAATCGAGCACAGATAGGATTCCAGCCGTATTCTCCCTCAATCGTTTCGATCAGCACCTGCTTCTGTTCTATTTGACCGTCTCTAATAGTAGCGTAAACGAGTCGGTGGGACTGCTTTTGTTCAGGGAAAAATGACTTCCGTAACCGCAGGTCAATAGCGGATTCTTTCCACAATAGATGGGCCAATCCACTCTGATCGATCCAGATATCCTGATTACTAACATGCCCGGCAAAGGACTCCAGGTCCGTGATTTCAATCCACTGTCCAAACGGCTCTTCCATTATATCATTAGTGGAGGTGTAAAACAGTCGACGAAAAACGTAATCCCAACTTCTGCCGGTAATTTTGTGTTTTTCGGTTCGCCAGACCTCAAATGGCTCGACAATATCAGCGGTTCCCAGAAAATGGACTGAACGGTCTTTCAGAAATACGCTCGGGTAGCAGAGACGGAGCACACTTTCATACCGCTCATGCTCCCAAGGCCACCGAAGTTGACCGACACCCCACCAGCTACTATCTCGGTCCAGAAAAGATAACTGTGCCGTTTCCATCCCCGTATTCTGTATATAGAGGGCTTGGTTAGTTTCCGCGTCGGCAACAAAAGTCCGGTAAGAGTGTTCAGTAAACGGATTCGCCTGGGAATCTCCTTGCCATTGGGGTAATTCTCGACCCGGAGGTGGTTGGCCAAATGGGAAGCGAAAAACTGTTGGTTCAGCAGGCCCACTATAACGGTCAGCCTCAGTCAGGGTTGGGTTGGCCGAGACCAGCAGATCCCCATTTCCGAGTAAAGCTACTGGCGACGGTTCCCGCGTCCGACCCGTTTTATCGCGGTGGATCAGACGCCATGATTCCGTTTTTTTCTGGAACAACAACCAACGACAGTTATGAAGTGGCTCATGTTCTGGCAGGGTTTCAAGTCCCGTCACGTATACGGAATCTTCCCATCGTGCCACAATCGTTGAACCGTGACACCATAAAGGTCCGGCCCCATTATCGGCAGATGTAAAACTGTAAATATCCTCTTCAACTTCGACGTGTGCGTGAATGTGCATAAGTCCTACTTCCAGCCGACGTTCTCTATCTAAAGAGCCTTCTATCCAAAGATTAAGTTAACGTCTGTACCTGGCCTAAAAACCCGACAGCCTTGGTGTACCGATATCGACAGCCGCTGCCAGTGCATCGAAGTTCTGTTTCATCAAATGAAAACGTATATCGGCATAATTGGGATCATCCCAGCAGTTGTCAAATTCGTGCGGGTCCCTCTCCAGATCAAACAGTTCACCCAATTGGTGACCGTGATAGTTAACCAACTTGTAGCGTTGATCCCGGATCATGGTAGCGTGGGAGGGGGTTTTCGGTAAAACCTGGTAGTATTCAGAACGGACAAAATCGCGATGATGGTTTGGATCTTTTTTCCCCGTCAGTATTGTCCACAGGGATTGTCCCTGAATGCGGTCTGAAATGGGCTGATCAGTGGCTTCCAACAGTGTGGGTACCAGGTCCGTCAGTTCAACCAGAGCCTCTGTTCGTAACCCTGATTGAAACTTCTCCGGCCAGGAGATGATTAAAGGCACCCTGACCAGGGCTTCGTAAAAACGGCAGCCTTTTAAGCGCAGACCGTGGTCACCGGTCATGTCACCGTGATCAGACGTGAAAATTACAATCGTATTTTCTCGCTGACCTGTAGCCTCCAGAGCCGTCATCATTTGTCCCACATTTTCGTCGATCAACTCGACCATGGCCCAATACTGAGCCTGATAAAGTTTTCCATTAAACTCCTGTGGATCTGTCGATTGGGTCTGGAAATTGATGGCGGAGAGTCGTTGTTGCGCCTCTATATCTGAGGGGCGAAACAGTGGCCCGGGCAGTTGATCCACATCAAAACGATCGACAAACTCTTGTGGGGCATCAAAGGGGGCATGAGGGTCGAAGCAGTTGAAACTGAACAACCAGGGATCGTCCCGCTTCTGGCTCATGAAGTCAATGGCGCGTTCGGCGCACCAAGTAGTTTGATGCAGTTCTTTGGGCATATAGCCGTATTCAGCCATCAATTGCCGATAGTCATGGCCTTCCGCTTTTAACCCGTCGATGTAGGCGTGCCCTTCAGGCCAGTCATCTGCCGGATGGTGCGACCAGTCAAAGACACGATACCCATCATCAACGCGCGGCTCGATCCGTCCCTGCGCCCCTGAGAGGTGGAACTTTCCTGCCAGTCCACAATCGTAGCCGGCATCGGCTAATGCTCTGGTGACGAGAGGGGCGGCATCAGCCCAGATTTGGTTGCCGTTGATGCACCCGTGAACAGTTGACGGATACATGCCGGTCAGAAAACTAGCCCGACTGGGCGTGCAGATCGGCGATTGGCAGTGGGCATGGGTGAAGGCAACCCCTTCAGCTACCAACCGATCGATATTCGGGGTGCGAATGTAATCATTATTAAGGGCATGGATGGTATCGTAGCGCTGCTGGTCAGTACAGAGCCAGAGGATATTCGGGCGTTGATCACTCATAAAAACTCCCGGTATGGGTGGTGGATTATCGGGTTGCAATCATCCATCGGGATTCCGATTGGCTCATTGCTAACCTATTTATCCAGATAGTCCATTTCAGGCAGTAGTTGCCAGCGGTACCGATCGACGGGTTTGGTATTCTTGGCCCAACCTGCAATGATATTGTAATCGGCTCGCTTGCGCCGCATTGTCTCAGCGATTTGGTCTGGATCCCAACCGTCGAGAACTCTGTCGATTAATTCTTGCTGAATCCCGGTATAATCCGGATGGCCTGCCAGATCATTTAATTCATCTGGATCTTCAGTCAGGTTAAACAGTTGAACAGGTTGATCGTGATAGTAGTTCAATTTCCACTCCCCCTGACGTATCATCCGGTGTTGTCGGCTATCGTCAGTACAAAACTCAGAGAAAGCCACATTTTCCCAGATTACCCCCTGACCGGATCGAGTCGGTTCCAGTAGAGGGAGTACGCTTCGTCCTCGACTGTTAGGTAGTGCTGGTGCATCCAGCGCATCTAAGAGTGTCGCATTCAAATCCAGTGAACTAACAACTTGATGCAACCGTTTTCCCTCCGGTAAACGCCCCGGCCACGACAGAATAGTCGGTACTTTGACCGAGTGTTCGTAAAAGGTCTGCTTCCACCACAAATCGTGTTCTCCCACCTGTTCACCATGATCCGACATGTAAACAATTAAGGTGTTCTGATCCAGGTTATTATGCCGTAGGGCGTCTAAAATCTGACCAATGAGTCGATCCATTCGCGTCACCAGAGCCCAGTATGCAGTTCTAGCGCGTAAAATCTCAGCATCTGTTACGGTCTGGATACCCGCCTCCTGACGCCACGAATAGATAAACGGATGTAACTGCTCCGAAAAGGGTTGCCTGATCTTTGGCATCGACATTCGGCCTTCGTAGATCTGGTAATCCTCTCTCCGGGCTACAAAAGGTTGATGTGGCAACATCAAGCCAACGTTCAGACAGAAAGGTTCCAGCGCTTTTCCTGAGCCAAGGCTTTCTCGTCTCCTCTGACCCAGTTGATTGATGTAAGCAACTGTTTCTTGGGTCACATCTTCATCGTGGACCTGGTAGGCGTTTTGTCCGGATCCGGACTTGATGAGACTGATCCGTTTAGGACCCTGTGTGCCTTGCAATTCACCATGGTCGACATTGCTGCTCTCGGTGTAGTTTGAGCAGTGGTCGCCGACGTGTCGCTCTGCGTATCCGCGTAGTTGATCTGGTCCGATTGAGTGCATTCGGCCAAACAGAATAGGCTGATAACCTGCGGCCCCCATAGCGTGTGCTAGGGTTGGGATGCCTGAATCCAGACAGTGATAGTTGGTCCAGACCTGATTTTCATAAGGGAATCGACCAGAAAACATCGACATTCGCGATGGGGTACAGAGGGGCGAAGGGCAATAGACATTTTCCAGTACCACCCCTTCTTTGGCTAGTCGATCTAAATTTGGCGTTTGTACCAGCGGGTCTCCATAGCAGGCCGTCACAGCGGTCGCATGCTGATCGGAGTGAATGTAGAGTAAATTAGGTTGTTTAGTAGATGGCATTAGACTAGACCAACGCTAAATTTAGTTAGAACCTGTTCCTAAACTTTTAAGAGTAGAAGTAGCTAAAAGTAGGGATAAAGGCGATAAAGCCACTATTCGCAGATTGTTGTTGATCATAATGGAGGCCAAAGGTGTTTATTACATCGAACCACCGGCAGTATAGCCTGATCTCTCTTTGAAGAGCCGCTGTCTAGTATGGCAGGTCACACCCATAAATTCAAGGCTTATTCATCATAGGTGTCGTTTGTCGGGAGAGCTAGTTAGAGTAGCGATAACTATTGAGAAAGACAATGAAAAGAATACTGATAGAAAAGAGAGAAGTTATCTTTACAAAGGTTAAACCGAACATTGCTGGAAAGAAAGACCTGAGGCAAGTGCGTTCATGAGTAAATGTATTCGTGGGTGAATAAGGCTGGAGCCGGCTCAAAGGCCTCCGGGCAAAGATCAGGAACCATCGATCATTAAGGAAATGAAAAAGCTAAAACAGGCAACGGCATATTTGGGCTCCAGAAAGTCGGTAAAATATGCCTGGATAGCGAAGAATAGATCCCACTTTAGCCGGTTTTTTTATCGCTGGCCGAATAAGGCTGAAAGCTTGATTGAGAAAGAAAGTCAGGCGCTAAGCGAGCACATTAAATCGATCTTTGAGGAGCAACTAAGGCTTTGTAGTACACGAACGATCAAAAGAGCGCTAAGGAGATTAGGCTATCAGGTCAATCGACGAAGAATTGGAGGGCTCATGAAGAGGGCTGATTTCGCGGTCAAAGCGAGAAGAAGTTTAAAGCCACAGCAGATTCAAAGCATAATCTCCCTGTTGGCCCAAACTGGTGGAATCGAAAGTTTAAGGTGACGGAAATCAATAGTTGCCGGGTTGGCGAGATAACTTATATCCATCCAGGGAAGGGCTAGCTTAACCTGGTTGTTGTCATCGATTTGTATTCGCCAAAAGTCGTGGGCGATCCACTAGCCCGAATGTTTCATAAATCATTCGGCCGGGGGTATAACTTCAGTTACTCACTCGGTATTTATGGCCAACAGATGCTTGATCCCGCTTTTGTCGACATTAAATGCCTCAGTGGATGAAAAAACACACCGTTTCCTGCCTGAGGTGTCGTTTTTATCCTAGCAGGACACAGCTATTCATCTTCCTTTTGAGGATAAATCGAACCTATTCGGAACGGAGACAGCTCCGGCGGTTTTCCGCAATGACGGCGGTGGCACTTGAGACAGGATTTCCGTCACACGGTGCGGCCATGATTTCACTGGCCATTGGCTGGATCGTTGCCGTTTGATCCGATCTTTGTACTCGACCACAGACACCGCCAGTTTGAAGAGTCTGAGCCGGACCGTATTTGGCTGAGCATTGGAAAGCTCTGTTTGCGGAAGAACCACGGTTCTCAAGGTGTGGGGCAATACATCGGCGGCACAGGAAAAATAGAGACCTAAATTGGCCTCGTCATAGCCGCAGACGGTTGGATAGATGCGCTGCCCCATCAGATCGCCCTGTCGCTGGTCAATGTCGGAAGAATGAGGCTAATCAATAAAAGCTTCCGCTATTTGATAGGTCAGGTCAGTTGAATCGGCCGCTCTACTTCACTGAGGATCAGAGGACCTGAATCCGTAGAGAGCAGCCCACCATTAAAATCAGTGCGGATTGTTAATCCATTGCTTGCAGGGAATCGAAGTTGTGCCGGGCTGGACTGAGGGATGGTGTTTCTCGTTTCCATATAGCTTTATCAAAAAGCTTAATCATATCAATTAGTTCAACGATTATCACTCCTTTTTATGAAATATTCAGGTTAAATATTTTTGGTAGCCGATATCCGCAGGCCACCGCCCCCAGAGTTTATATCGATAATCAGTTGAACCACACAGTTACTCAAATGATGGGCATGCTTACCATCGTAGAAAATACCCAAAAGTACAGCCGGGTCGGCGAGATGGCCTATATCAAAGAAGCTGTTGAACAACACATTATCGGTTTCTTAGGTGCCTCCTATGACAAAGGAAAAAATAAGCTGAGAAGTATCATCATCGACGGAAAGGATCTGACAGATCCGAATAGAGGGCCCGTTCCGAACGGAGAAGATCTACTTCGAGGCAAAGGAAGGTCGAGCTTTTCTGCCCCAAAACATTACACTGCTCTTTACCTCTATTTGTGGCCGGGAGGATCGAATTTCCGGGGATGGAAAGGAATTCAGAGACTACCTGCGAGACATGTTCAAATCCTTTGGGATTGGATCGGTGCCGGTAAAAACAGCCAGCCGCTCTTGAATTTCAGCACAAACGCCCTGGAGCCAGCCTATATTTTCGCCCTGATTAATCTGTACCGTGTGGAACCGAAGGCGGAGTTTCTGACCATGGCAGAGCAGATCGGTGACAACCTACTCCAAGCTAGCCAACATGCCGATAGCGGTCTTTTTACTCTGGAAGACGATTTCATTCCCCAAAATCCGGTCATGGATAAACCTGAGCTACAGGAGGGATATAAAGGGAAAAGCATAATCGAGATTTTGCAAGATCACCACAAAACGACAAATCTAGATCCGATGGAGTTGCTGGCTCTGCTCAGCATCTACGCAGCACAAACCGGACCGTACAATATCATGCCCGGCTGGATAGCAGGTGGTCTTTACCTCAAGGGTTAGCAGCGTCGGTCATATTCCGGGCAAAGAAATCCAGCTATGGTTCGATAAGCCAACCCTAAAGCAGTTTTACCAGGATAGCAATATCGACTGCACTTGGAGTATCGACGATGACTGAGCAAAACCGATCAATAGCTTAGCGGATTCAGGCTCACTCAGCTTGAATTTCGATTCGTTGATTTGAACTGATATCTTCAACCTGAAGAGAGCCTTCCGCTGAAATCCGGTACTGACGAATATCCTGACTGCCTGCAACCCGATACATGCCGGCCGCCAACCCCTCTATAGTCAACAGCCCCTTGGTTATTTCGGCTACAGGTGATGTTAACTGGATGCCGATGTTTCTTTTATCTTTGCTGATACCGATGGCCGTCATTTTGACATTTTGGGTCTCAAACTTCACTCCGAGTGGAACAATATTGGCTTTGAAACCAAAACCCGACCACGGCTTCAGTTGATACCCGTCCTCTATTTCGGATCCAGCGCAACCGTAACCCGTCATCCCGAAGTGTTCGTCAAACACTAGGGTAGCGCACAATAGACTCAGATTGCAGTTGAGGCCGATGCCCAGCTCAAGCGACCGCGCTTCATTGACGTAGAAATTGTATCTGGGATGATCCCTATTGACCGGATTAAAGCGCCACTCCCGGCTGTTATAGCCCTTTCCCTCTGAATCGACACAACACCAGTGGCCGAGAAGGCTTCCGTACGCCATCTGAAGCAGATAATCGTCACCCATAGCTTCATAGCAATCCAGAAGTGGGTATGCGTGCAGAGATGTCGTGTAATTACCAATGAATTTGTTCAGAGCGGCGTAGCTGTACCATCGAGGATACCGGTCCTTGGTAGACAATATCATTCTCACAACCGTATTTTTCAGCTTCTCATTATCGACTAACTTGGCCAAAACATAGGAGGGGCTGTGGTTAGTACTGGCCCCGGGACCCAGGTATTCTGAGGAAAAGGGATATTCCTCGGTGACGAAGTGCTCGCTGCGTGCTTCAAGTATACGCCTGAGTTCTTTCTCTTCCTCCACCATTCCCTCTTCGTCAAGAGCCTGCAGAATATATTCCAGCCTAAAGGAACCGAGAGGGGCGTGGCTCTCCGACATGTTTCCCCAGGTGAAGCGCTGAAACCCCCTGAACCGCAGATGGTCAGCATAGGTCGAATCGAGGTATGAAGCCATGGCGGTTTTATAGGCAAAGAGAAGGTATTCTCTATAAGACCGGCTGACTTTAATATCCGTATTTTTGGCGATCCGATACATGTTGTAATATATGTTGTAGGCATGCGGATAATTGTAAATTCGCCAGACGTAATCCCACCTCCTCCAGGTCGTTTCTTGCCCGTCGTCATCGGTAATCAGGAAATTTTTGATAGAATTAAAACCCGGTTTCCCCTTCAAGAGCGCATACGTTTCATAATTATCAAATAGACTTGTCTTTACGGTGAATGTCTCTCTGTCCTGAAGTTTACCGTAGAGGAAGTTTTCTATAAACTCATCCAGTACGTTTACTTCACTGGCATTGGGATAGTAGGTATTTTTAGCCGATAGAAAAACTGGAGGAGCAAAATTACGGTCGTCGCTCCCTCCGGCCTCGATGCTATCCAGTCCATGAGGCATTTCCAGATCCACCATTTTTTCCAGATCATTGTCCCAACTTCTGAAACTATAGCAGCAGGGATCGTCCAGATCTCTGATTTGCTGGTTTTTGGTAATAAAAGCAGCCCGTGCGTGAATCAGCTCTTCCAGCGGAGGTGTGCCGTAAAACAATAGTGTAGTCCAATGACTATTGCCGTAATCAATCCGGACCCTCAATTCCCCCTCTTTACTGACACCAAGTGTGTAAGTATGGTAACCTCCCAAAGCCCCCAAGGGTTCAACCGTCATTCCGTCGTCGGCTTCAATATGATGAATCGTCTGAGTGCTGCGAAGCAGTAGCTTCCCTTCTCCATCCTGCGGAATGACCATTCCCGGGATAACCTTCACGTCGATCTTGCCTTTTTTGTAGAACTTATCCTTAAGATCGAGAATATCCCTGGCCGATTGGAAAACGAAGCTGAAGTATTGTTCATCTCCCGGCTTCAAAACCAATTCTCGGTGACCGTTTTCTCTCGGCATTCGGGCTGCTGATTTGGAATATAGATAGACCAATGGACCTTGGGTTTTCATCATCGCCTCGTGCCCATACTCTCCCTCTTCTCCAATCGCTTCGATAAAGGTATCGCCGCTTGGCACAATCAAGAGATGATCCCCTTTGCCACCGTAGCGGACAGCCGAATAACAGGATGAATGACCCGCAGCTAAATAGTGTGTCTGAAATCGGTTTTCATTCAGGTATTTCTGATTCTCTACCGACCTGTGGTTGAGTCCGGTGACCGGGCTACCCTTGTATATGCTAGTGTTCAGAACCATCGGTATACCGAGTTCTCCGATAACCATTGTTTCCGAGGCACAATTCTTGACTGAAAAATTCCAACAGATTTCGTCTCGCTCAAGTCGATAATTACTCGTCACCTCCAGGTTTCTGAATCCACCAACGTATTCCGAATTCCCTTTGTAGGAACAGATAATTTCATTCTCGGAGCACTGGATGCTTCGGATATCGTCCGAAAAGAGGGTATACATGGCATCCAGTTTCTCTTCAGCTTCAGTCCCCAGGCGTGCCTTGAGGAAAATGTCTCCAGTCCATCCGTACATCGGCGCCCTATGGTCCATGTCTTTGACATAGCGACCCCTCCAGGCCACATTCGTAGCCGAGTTTTCTTCGTTCCCTATAAAATTGGCGTCATTGAAATCGTTTTTTATATAGAGCCCCTGCAGGACGCCAGAAACATCATCAACATCGAGGATAAAATAATCATTACTCAGCCGCCAGCAGGCACCGTGGGGTTTGTAGAGGGTTATTTTTCTCTCCAGCATCTTATCGTCCTTACGCTTGATTTCAAGTTTGGTCTTCTAATACTTTATGCCGCTTTCCTTCAGCAGTCGAGTATAAGTGTTGCCGGCTTGATAGGGCTACGACACACTCAGGGCAAGATCATATCATAATTTGCCTGTATCGCAAAATATCGGAGATGGATGATTAGCAAGAGGCTAAACTACTCTTATTGTAATAGTCCGACCAAAAGTGAATTGATATTGGCGGGTTACCCGCAATATAATTGCTACAGCGACGTACAAAAAAGATTTTTTAACGGATAGACGCTTTCAACAATAGATTCTGATTCGACAGACAGAACATGGATTCCCCAAAATCCAAACGAGTTTATCGAGTTGCCGTTATCGGTTGTCGAGGTCGAGGAACCGCTGCAGCTAGGGCCTACCATGCCCATCCCAGGACAGAATTGGTTGGACTTTGCGATCTGGTTAAAGAAGCGCGGGACCAACTGGGTGATGAGATTGAGATAGCCAATCGTTTCGAAGATATGGACCAGATGATCCGGCAAACAGCACCGGATATCGTTGTCATTTCCACGGCTACTGATCTTCATTACGAGCTATCGATGCGAACGCTGGAACATGGTATCAATATTGAGGTTGAAAAACCCATCTGTACTGACCTCTACCAAGCCGACCAGATGATAACCAAAGCCCAGGAGATAGGCGTCCGTATTGCCGTTCATCATCAAGGACGAGTGGGATCGGCCATGCGAGCGATCCATAACGCGTTCACGGCTGGAAAGATCGGGGAATTGCGATATATTCATTGTGACAACAAGGGATATTATGGAGGGTATGGATTGATGAACATCGGCACCCACAAAATCAACGACATGCTCAAGTTGGCAGGCCGGTGTCAAAGTGTGGTTGCCCAGGCGACCACACGAGGCGATAGCGTTACGCCACACGATGTTCATCAATCGCCTGGTGGAATGGGGCCAATTGCGGGGCAACATATTACGGCCATGCTACAATTTGAGCAAAACGTGACAGGCATCCTCCTTCACCATCAATTTTCCCCTATCAATCTGGAAGGAAGTGTTATGGAGTGGTACGGCACCGAAGGACGCTTGTTTCGACATATCGACCGCGTTTGGTTCTGTCCGCAACCGCACTATACCCCAGCGTTAACTTCTGATGGTTGGGAATTACTGTCGCTGGTCTATCCACAAACTGCTGACCCACAAGTCTCAGCCGACGACTATTGGTTTGTGGATGAATATGTTCAGGCGCTTGATCAAGAGCGAGATCATGAGTGTAGTGGCCTCGCGGGTCGCCATGCTCTGGAGGTGATGATGGGTATATTCTCCTCAATCGTTAATGGTAAACGTGTGAGCCTGCCACAGTGCAACCGTGAGCATCCTCTCAGGCGCTGGCGACAGGACTCAGGTTTAGCTGATCTCCCCGACATGCCTAGAAGTTATGTGGAATGGTTAAAAGCGGAAGGACAAACTAGTTCCGATGTACTATAAAACAATCAAAAAATTCGGTCCTGTAGATGGAAAACATTGACAGGATTACGTCAGTTGGCAGAGGTTGAATCTAACCTATTTTGATTCGGTTGACGGTATCTTACGGCCTAATTTGTTCAACCTCGAACCTTACGAGGGTTGAACAAATGTGTGAATGAAAATTACAAACCCAACCTGATTACCAAATTCATGTAATTGGGGCCCATACTATCGTCCAGGAGGAATGCGGCTATCTCATAATGTTTGCGATTCTTCACAGGCTCTACCGTCCTCCGAAAATTGGTACTCTTCTCGGCAGCTTTTGCCAATCGTTAGTTATCGACTCAATAGTGTTCAATCGCATCCTCGTCAAGTTCTATACCCATACCCGGTGCTTGCGGAATTTGTAGACAACCATCTTTTACCGTGTATAGTGATTCAGATTTAACTAGCTGATTCAAAGAAGACCAGGCATCCTCAGGTAGCGCTGGTGGTGTGGTCTAAACCAATTCCTGTGTGCGACAGGTACGGATGGTGGTGGCAACTTGGAGCGAGTAAACCAGATCCATCCCGTGCGAGCCGTGAAAAATGCACTCCACACCAAACATTTCCGCCATGCCGGCTATCTTTTTTTAGTGTACTGACAACATTGGCACAATAGGGCTGGACGATATCAAAAGTTTCTTCTCAGGTCAAATAGCCCTTTTGATGCGTGCATTTAGTCTTCAGCGGATGAAAGAAACTCTCAACAACCGAGTTATCCCAACCGTCGTCTTTTCGGCTCATGCTCCATATCATCCCAGATTGTTTGAGCTGATCCTAAGATTCGTGGCCTGCATCTTGACCACCACGATCCGAATGATGGAGAAGTCCTTTACCAGCTCGACGTCGAAAATAAGCCATCGCCAGAGCCTCTTTGGCTAGGAATACTTTCATCTGTTTGTTGATCGTCCATCCAACGGCTTGGCGAGAATACAGGTCGATGACAACGGCCAGGTACAACCCGCGTTAGTCCATCAATATGAAATGTCAGCGCACCAAGCCGTATTTGGCTGGTCAACATTGAATTTGCAGTTCAATAAGTTCTGGGCCAGCGGCCGATTGTGGTCAGTGGTCCGCTTGAATTTCTGGTGGTCGGTATCGCTGACACCAGCTTTTCTCATGAGATTCCGTCCTTTGTATCGACCGAGATTGTAACCTTCCGCTCGAAGCTGGGCCGACATTCTTCGAGCACCGTCTTTGCGCCTGGATAGTTGATGGATCGGTTTGACTTTGGCAATCAAATGAAAATTCGGCGATATTGTTTTCGTGCTTTTAGCTCTGATGGATTTGTAGTATCCGCGCCGGCTCACTCCCATAACATTACACCACCTGGTTATGGGATCAGCCTTCTGATGCGGCCGGATGAAGTCGTGCTTGACATCGACTCCTTGGCCAAGAAGGCGGCGGCCTTGTTTAGGATTTCTGTCTCCATCTTCCGCAGTTTGTTTTCCTGGCGGAGCCGGATGAGCTCTTCTTTCTCAGAACTCATCTTTCCATTCCCTAGAAAAGCAGGTCTATCTTCAGCGGTGAGTTTCTTTTTCCATCGTCTCCGAATTCCTTGATGGATTCCCAAACTCCTTGCTGCCTCTGAGACCTTGTGGCCTGGTTCGGTTACCAGTTTGACGGCGTCTGTCTGGAACTGTTTTGAGTCTTGCTTTCTTTTATTCCTCATTGTTCACCTCCATCAGTCTACTGTTAGAGCAAACTTAACAAGGTGTCTACTTTCGCTATACTACTTCATAGGCGCCTTATAGATAAGGGTAGGTTGCTTCCGGCTCGTAGTCCGGAAGGAGTGCGTCGTGAGGTCGACCCGGGATCAATGTTGTGCCATCCGTGAAACCTTCCGGACGATCTTTGAGGAATTCGATCAGGCGACTCCGCCAGGGTTGCAATTTGGTTTCAGCGTCTGGATCACTAGCGATATCGTGCGTTTCATGGGGATCCTCCTCCAGATTGAAGAGGTGATCCTTACCCGTTTGGGAATACCAGATGTATTTGTAACATCCATCGGTGACATAGTGGTTGCCGTGATCGTAAGCATAGCAGCCTGCGTGTTCTCCGTGCAGACACTCCCTAACGCGGTTGGTATCGCTCTGCATGATAGGCAGGAGGCTCTGGCCTGTGCAGGTATCGGGAATGTCGATGCCGGCGGCATCCAAGATAGTGGGCATAATGTCCTGAATGCCGACAGGGCTCTCGCAGGTGATTTCTTCGGGATACCCCCATCTCTTTGGGGCGCGCATGAGAAAAGGAATTCGGGCTGAAGCCTCGTAGGGCCAGGTTTTACGGAAAAGGTTATGATCGCCCAGCATTTCTCCGTGGTCGGAAGTGAAGATGACCAAGCAGTCTTTAAGACCTCCGGCAGACTGGATCAGGCGGCCAATCTAGTCATCTATAAAATTAATCATACCGTAATAAGTGGCGCGAGAACAGCGCATATCATGTTCGTCGAGGCAAATTTCCCAGGCGTTTGGATCCAGACCTTTCTGGGGCCCATCGAATTTAGACGCCCAGTCGCCGATGATGGGATCGGGTAGATTCCGTTGGATATAGCGATGGTAGTAGGCTGCTGGTGGCGTGAGAGGTGGATGGGGGTCGATGAGGGAGATGTTGAGGAAAAAAGGGGCCGTCGGGTCACGTTTTTGCAGAAAGTCCATCGCCCGATCAATACACCAGAAGGTATGCATCTGCTCTTCAGGTAGGTGGTGCGGGCGACCGATCCATCCATTAGACGAAACACCGTGGGCCATACCGGGGTGGACTTCGTGACGGTGGTGGTACTTCTGCAGCCATTCGACATAGTCGTTATGATCGCCTCGGGTAGCATCGGCCAATTGCATATGATCGAAGCCGTAGCGCTTGTGTATGGGTGTCAAATGAAGTTTGCCAATCATCTCGGTTTGATAACCTGATGCAGACAGTTCACCAGCTAAGGTGTGAGGCGGGTTCCATTGAGCCCCTTTAAATCCAACAGCCCCATTTGCCGCGGGTGCGGTGCCGGTCATGAGACTGCGGCGAGCGGGAATGCAACTGGGGCATTCAGCATATCCGCGACGAAAATTCGTGCCCGTGCGGCCGATCCAGTCCAGGTTCGGCGTCTGTAGACAGGAGGGACCAGCCGGGTCGAGGCCAAGGCAGTCGCCGCGTCGTTGGTCGGTCAAGATGAGCAGGATGTTGGGTCGAGCGTTGGACATGTTAACCTCCAGATTCTGGGATGCCAAGCGAAGCGTGGATCTGGACAAAATTACAGACCTCACCTCTTTTTCCAGGACACTGGTCATTTGGATTGCCAGTTCTTCTTCCACTCCCCGCCACTTGAGAGTCCAGATCTGGCGTGTATAGAATTCAGGTGGCAGTGAGAGATATGAGGTAGTATCTATCTATATATTGTTTCTCTATCTCTACTTGTATGTCGAGATGATTAAATTCGATGGTGAAATCTTCTGTGCTGACCACGCAGTAACAATAATAATTGGTTGCCTTTTGACCGCCTACGATATGAGGTCGATCGATTACTATGCACCTCCTGCCGTGAGTGCGTCGAAATAGACGTATACTGTTTGCTAAGCATTCAAACGTTTGTATTCTCAAATGTGCCGGGCCATGGATAGGCATTAGAGCCGGCGTTGGGATCGACAGGACCTTCTGGTAGTATATGCTGCCAGGCGAGCACGCGATCCGCCATCCTGGCAACGTGTTCGGGTAGCACATCAGTACAATTGTTGAGTTCCATCGGATCTTTGGGAATGTTATAGAGTTCAATGCGGCTGTGGTCGGGGTTGAGAAGCAATTTCCAATCACCGTCTCGGATAGAGAGCATTGGGCTTTTGTGTAACCAGTGACCGTGAATGTTGAACCGCCATTCCCACATTAGCGGTTTGTTCCTGTGTGCGGTTTGACCGCGCAGGGCATAGGTCATGTCTTCCCCATCGAGTTCAAGACCGTCGATATCGACGCCTGCCAACTTGCAGAAGGTGGGTAGGAGATCTACGGCACATAGAGCCGTGTCATTGTTAATGCGTCCGGCAGATACGCCATTGGGCCAGCGAATGATGAAGGGCGTGCGTACACCACCTTCGTAGAGGCTACGTTTGCGACCGCGGAAAGGGCCGGAAGAACCGACGCTACTGTGGGTAGCGTTGCGGATGTAAATATCTTCAGGGCCGTTGTCAGCGGAGAAGATGACGATAGTGTTGTCGGTAAGTCCCAGGCCGTCGAGCTTGTCCATCAGACGACCAATGTGGTAATCAGCGCTGGTAACGACAGAGTAGTAGATGCGCAGTGCGCCTTTGTGCTTGTCCTCGAGTCCATTGGCCGTGAATTGGCTGTACTATTCCATCTGTTCCTCGGTAGGATCGAGTATGGCGTGGGTATCGTTAAGCCAGGCCTGAACGTAAAAAGGCTCGTTTTGATTTTGTTGGATAAAGCCAATGGTTTCGTCGATGATGACTTCGGTAGAGTGGCTACGGCCTTTACCGGCCTGCACGTCGGTAAAGTCGAGCATAGGACCGTTGCCCACGTTGATTTTGCACGCGTCGATGCCATATGCAAAAGGTTCCGGTGCTCCTTCGCCGCCACCGAGGTGCCATTTGCCAAAGTGACCAACTGCGTATCCACTTTGCTGCAGCAGGTGGGTGATGGTAACGGAATCGGGATCCAGGTAATTAGGCATGTCGCGGGCAGTATTTTGGGCGTGGCTTGCCAGGTGGCCATGAATCCCCCAGTGGGCGGGAAAGCGTCCTGTCATCACCGCGGCACGGCTAGGGGAACAGACCCCTAAACAAAATAAAATTGAGAAAAGAGTGTGCCCTGTGTGGCCAATCGGTCAAGGTTGGGTGTTTTGACGTGGGGATGACCATAACAGCTCAGGTCGCCCCAACCCCAGTCATCAGCAAAAATAAAGACGATATTAGGTCGGTTCATGGGAAACTCTTTCTATCTCTTATTTCGGATTTGGCAATGCTGACAGGCTAGAGGTGATCGTGTTCATCATAAGTCATGCTGCCGTTTTCATGTTCAAAAGTGGGTGCTAAGAATGTCCGTACTTCGCTCAGAATTGCTTGCCTCCACATTTCACACATTCTGTCTGCTCGTGTTTTAACCTGTTGATGCAGTCATTGAAGGGTGTCTTTTCGCCCTCGATTGGAGAACATACATACTAATGTCGAGTATTGTAGAACACCGCTGATAATTTGTCAATTCAACTGCCGAATGCTGATCAATCGGTTGGAGCCGATACGGCCTAGTTTGGGTTGTACCAGCAACAGAAACAAAAGGAGATTTCCCATTATTAAAATAGACAAGCAAGAGATAAAGATTTATAATAGTTAGTTGCGCTAAAATATACCCGTCGCTTCTCAACAATGAAAATCTCAGGCATCAAGACCGATAAGTTCTCTGTCCTGACAGATCAGGAGATTCACGATTCACACACGGGTAAATTGATCTCCAGCAGGTCAAAGCCGTGGCTATTCCTGAAGATTGAGACCGATACCGACATCGTCGGTTGGGGCGAGGGGTCGGGTGAATAGCTGGTGCCGTCGGTCGAAGCAACACTGCATGAGTGGTCAAGTCTATTGGTCGGCCAAAACCCGCTCAATATAGTAGCACTGACTGAGGATATCACCAATCGGCTTCCGTGGAAAGGTGGTCCTGTCTTCGGGACAGCAATTGCTGCAATCAACATGGCGTTTGTACGACATTGCAGATAAGGCGTGGGAAGTTTACTGTGGGGACACTATTTTTCGTACACCGGAGGAGGCAAAGGCCGAAGCTCACCGTTCGATGGAACTCGGCTATGCCGGTATCAAGGGCAATCCGCTGGAAGATCGAACCTAGCCGATGGATATCTTAGCTGTCGGACACTGCATTCGCTACGTGTCTGCCATCCGCGAAGACGTAGGTGATAAACTCGATATCCTGATGGACGCCTATGGTAGTACAACATCAGAGTTGAGTCTCGAATTTGCCAACTGCGTTGCACCTTATCGGCCATTATTTCTGGAAGAACCAGTCAAGGTCGGATCTGTAGAAGCACTGATGGAGGTGCCACGAAAAAGTTCGGTGCCGATCGCTACCGGTGAAAAACTCTTTACACTACATGATTTCAAGCCCTTGACAGAACAACGGGCTTGTGCGTTTTTACAACCAGATACCGCACACTGCTTCGGCATTACCCAAATGATGGAGATCGTTAGAAGTGCCGAACATCAACAGATGCTGATGGCACCGCAGATGGCGGGTGGTCCTATCCTGTACGCTGCCACTCTGCACATTGATGCCGTGATGAATAACTTCCTTATACAGGAGACACACGGGCTTGATAATTTCTGCCGTTGCGTTGAGCACGACTGGATCGTCCAGCACGGATACGTCAACGTCCCTCAACAACCTGGTCTGGGCATCGAAGTAAAAGAGCAGAATATCGCCGGGTTCCCTTACGAACCGTTACCTTATCGTCAATATCGTCACGCTGACGGAAGTTGGAAGGGTTGGTAAATCGTCTGCGGATCGTAGGCACAACGTATCATACACGAAACTGTTGTTAAGAACTGAAGTTGGCAGTGTTAAATTGGGTGTCTGGTCCCTTAGTCTTAGATTGGCTAGCGTTTGTTTGGTGTTTACCTTCTTTAGCTTAATGGACTCTAAAAGCAGGGACTTCCCCCGGTACTGGTGAATTGTCGAAAGCCCCACGTGCTCTAACGGCAGTTTCTCCGCCGTTTCGCTCGATACATTCCGTTTGATCCTGATGGGCTTGCTCATTGACGGCCGCCGGATCTAAGATCTGATTGAGCCGTTGATCAAAATCGTGCAGGATGGATTGGTGATTGGGATTTGTTACAAGATCTCGACACTCATCCGGATCGGTTACTAAGTTGAATAGCTGCGGTGGTTCGTTGACGTAGTGGACATATTTATATTGTCGGTCACGCAACATGTAAATGGCATCCTTTGAGCCTACAGCATGATACTCGCTGAAAACAGTACGATCCTGATCGGGAGAGTTGGCAATTTCCCACAGCGATTGCCCCGGTTGGTCAGAAAAATCGACATCCGCCCCAACCGCTTCGGCAATCGTCGGGCAACTGTCGACTAGAGAAACCGGGGTTTCTACGACTTTGCCTACTGGAACGTCCGGCCCGGCCATAATCAAGGGCACCGCTGCGGACTCTTCGTACATAGTAAATTTCCCGTATAATCCTCTTGCTCCCAGCGAATCACCGTGATCGGAGGTGTAGATCACACGAGTGGTTTCGGATAAGCCAAACTCTCCCAAGATGTCTAAAACCCGGCCAATTTGTCGGTCTAAGTAAGTGCAGATGCCGTAGTAGGCAGCATGAAGTTTCCGAATTATATCTTCCGATAAGGCGTGATGATAAGCGAAGAAACGACGGAATCGGTCAATAGCTGGATGGGTTGGCCAGTTGTCTGGATCAGACTGAGGTAGTAGTTGGATCTGATCCAGATCGTAACATTCAAACAGATCTACGGGCGCAATGTAGGGTGGATGTGGGCAGACAAAGGAGAGAAATAAGACCCACGGTTTTTCTTCGCCCTGGTGCTGGGCCAACCAGCGGCAGGCGTTGTCTGCATTGCGGAGATCGTACTGTAAATAGGTCGAGTCGCCTGGTCCGGCCCTTGTAATTTCGCTCCGTTTATCACGGCTCGGTGGATTGTCTCGAATACAACCCAGCACATCACCGGTACCATCCACCACGTGAAGCGGTTCAATCTCCTCCGTAAAACCGTGATCGTCTTCTACTCGACTGAAATGCAACTTGCCAATCGAATCGACCCGATGGCCCTGGCCTCTTAGCTGGTGTCCCCAGCTTTCTGCTTGCCCCTCATAAGGGAAAGCGTTATCCCAATAGCCAATCTGGTGCACATATCTGCCAGTAGCTAAAGAGGCACGGGCCGGCACACAAATAGGGCAATTAGTGTAAGCGTTAGTAAAGCGAGTTCCGTTGGCAGCTAATCGATCCAAGTTAGGGGTTTCTACCATTGGATGACCGTAACTGCCGAGCAGATCGCGATTATGTTGATCAGAAATAATATACAGGAGATTTTGTGGTTTCATAGATCTTTCTGCCTGATGACCCGTAGAGGTATCCACTGGTCAAGTGTTGGGATTATCGATCAATTCATACTAGAGAATCAGCTTGGAAAAGTCAAGGTCAAAGTGGGGTTCTCAGCACAAAATAGGTTTGCTAATCAAGATTAGTTTTGGATAGAATTAGTGCTTGAGCCGAAGTGCTGGAATTGGTAGACAGGCTAGATTCAGGATCTAGTGAGTATTTTTGCTCGTAGGGGTTCAAGTCCCCTCTTCGGCATCTGAGTGGCGGCGTTACCTTACGGTTCGCCGCCATTTTTTGTTAGTTCTTCGTTAGCAGGTGTATGACCGATGGTCGTATGTGGTACACTGGCTTCATCGGTTACTCAAAGTTTGCTGATGGGCAGCAAAACCGATCTCCCCAAATAATATAGATCTCACCTCTGAAATTTGGTTGCGTTGAGTCAAAAGGCCGGTTGCCAAATCGATAATTGCTCCAGCGGTTTGGATTATATACTGAGCAGCCTAGTTCTTACCAGCGGTGATTGATACCAGCTATCTCCTACCCGGCGGATTGCACCGCCGACACCTGCTCCTCCGATCGGTTGTGTATTGACTGTATTGACGATAGTTGTCGTAGTATTTTGCCTTGTAATACCACCTTCTGCAATCCGAATAGTTGGATCGTTAATTTTGACCTGCATAAATAATTATGCATAAATTAATTGACTAGAACTGATAAAAATGGAGGAGATGCCCTGTTCAGCCTCGATTTAAGATCTATAACGCACCTACATCTATCTGTAACACATCTTTCCATCATAGCACAATCTTCCGTCTCTAATCCATCCAAAACTAAAGCCTGAAATAGATGACCCATTTTTCGGTTCGAGAGCGGATTACTATCTCCAGGCGACGATTTATTCTGCGATCTATAATCTTGGGGGCTTTATTGATTGCCCTCAACTGCTACTGGATTGTTTCGGCCGAAAATCGGGTGGTTTGGGAACTGACCGATTTCTCGATCTTTCCAACCGTTCTATTTACCCTCTTTCTCTTTGGTAGCCTAAATTTGCTATTGAAGCGATACGCATCAGATCTAGCTTTCGAAGATGGTGAAGTTGCCACTATCTACATCATGATTTCGGTAGCTACCGCTTTGGCTGGACACGACATCGTTCGTCAATTGGTGCCATTAATGGCTAACCCATTTTGGTTTGCTACGACCGAAAACGAATGGGAAGATCTCTTTTTTCGGTTTATTCCCGATTGGCTAGCTGTTTCTAATCGACGCATTTTACAAGGCTATTTTGAGGGAGACGAGAACTTCTGGCAACAGCACTATATTAACGCCTGGTCGATACCAGTTTTGGCTTGGACAGTCTTTGTGGTGGTGCTACTCGTCGTGATGCTCTGTTTGAATATCATTATCCGCCGTCAATGGATCGAACACGAAAAGCTAAGTTACCCGTTGACCGTGATGCCAATTGAGGTGATTGGGAACAGTAAGCAGACCCTCTCCAATAGGCTAATTTGGCTCGGATTTGGACTAGCATTTGGGTTGGAGATGTTAGCCGGCTTGAGTTACCTGTTTCCTTTCATTCCGGCACTGAAGGTCAAAAGTATGCTTCACTTTAGTGATAGGCCGTGGAATGCAATGGGAGGTGTCCCCATCTATGTTTACCCATTTGCCATCGGACTCGGTTACTTGATGCCGTTAGATCTATCCTTTTCGCTATGGATTTTCTTCCTGATCTGGAAACTACAAGCTGCGATTTTCAGTGCAACGGGTTGGTCCACAGCACTCGGATTACAGACTGAGCAACGGGCTGGTGCCTGGTTGGGGATTGGTCTGATTGCCCTTTGGACCAGTCGAAAACACATCTGGCAGATTATCAGTAGTGTCTTTGCGCTTCGTCAAAACGATGGGCTATATCGCTTTGCTGTGGCTGGTGGGTTACTGGGCTTCATCTTTATGCTATTTTTTTGGGCTTACGCAGGTCTGTCACCCTGGGTCGCTACCGGTTATTTTTTGGCTTACTTTGTTTTCTGCACCGCAATGACCCGTATGAGGGCCGAATTAGGGCCACCGACACACGAATTGCATGGTGTCCACCCGGACCGATTGATGGTTACACTGTTGGGAAGTCGAGTCTTAGGTGCAACTAACCTGACTAATACCACGCTACTATCTTGGCTAGCTTACGGTTATCGCTGCCATCCGATGCCCCATCAATTGGAGGGCTTCAAGATCGGCTCCTATTTCAAGATTTCTGAAAAACGGTTGGTGATGGCCATTATAGTGGCGATTGTTGTTGGAGCTTTTCTGTCCATTGGCCTGCATGTGTCACTCTATTACAAATATCGATTTGCCCGGTGGGGAGTAGGAGAGTTTCACTATCTGCGGAATCTAATCGCTTTTCCACGTCAACCAAATTTTGAGGCTTTGTCACACATCGGTTTTGGAATAGCGCTGACCGTTGTTATGACCCTGCTGAAACGGCGGTTTCTATGGTGGCCTTTATATCCTGTTGGTTACGCCGTCGGAAATGGTTGGGCAATTGGCTGGATGTGGTTCTCGATCTTTCTGGGTTGGTTGGCTAAGCGGACATCCTTTGCCATAGGTGGTGTCAGGCATTATCGACAACTACTTCCTCTGTTTCTAGGTCTTATTTTCGGCCAGTTCTTGGCTGGTAGTCTGTGGAGTTTGCTGGGCATCATCTTTAATCGAAATGTCTACACGCTATTCCCTTAGTTCTATTCGACGTATGGACGGGTATATTCATCCGGTGCCTGGTATGGAGCTATTCCTCTGCAGAATATGGTAAAATCAAAAGCGTAGGATAATTGGCTGGGTTAACTGGCTAGCGAAAATACGATGGGGCTGATGAGAAAACCGACCTTATGTTGGATAATCATAATTGCCTTCTTTTATCTTTCCCTTATAACTGAAGGTCCAGGGGGTACTACTGTTGCGCAGATTAAAATTGATCCCGTGGCTGAGATGATAAAGCTACCGCAAGAAGATTGGTTATCACTGAGTTTGATGGGCGCCAAAGTCGGCTATGCCCATATCTATGCTGAGAAGGCCACCTATCGAGACCAACCAGCTATTAAAATTCGGACACAGACGGCCATACAGATTCAGAGAACCGGGACCGGATTACGGTTGGAAACGACTCGAACCTGCTATGTTGGTCTGGATTTGGTTCCCCTCTACTTTGTCTCTCTATCCAATGAAACAGGTCAAGAGAAGCGGGTGGAAGGCGTGATTGAAAACGGTGAGATTCGCTTAGAGACAACTTTAGCTGGCGAGACGACAACAGTACAGAAATCAGTTGCACCGAATACCGTCTTCGATGCAGCAGTTGGTTATTTTGTTTTGCACCACGGATTTGAGGTTGGTGACCAGTATGACCTCAATGTCTTCAGTATGGATTTGATGCAACCTGTGGAAACCGAAATTAAAGTGGTTCGGCAAGAAACCGTCAATGGTCAACCTACCTTTGTGGTCGATTACACCATGGATATTATGGGAGGGATTACAACCACCGAATGGGTGGATGCGAACGGAACAACCCATCGGATGGAGTCCGGATTGATGGGTTTAAAGATGGTTTTGACCCGAACAGACATGCCGACAGCACTAGATGGACTAGCCGAAGTCGATGTAATCTTAAAGACTAAAATCTTATCTACAGGTGAGCGGCCGAAACCAGATGCTAATCGACTTTTAGCCCGAGTACAGATTTTCAGTTTAGATCCTGAAAAAGCTATTTTACGGAATCACCGGCAGAAAATCTTGAGTCAAAATGGCACCGATCTGCGACTTGAAATTAGCAGGGAGCCTAAAATTCCGAGTCTAGCCCGGTCCGTTCTAGCAACCCGGGTTCAGCAAGATCAAACCCTGGCCGGCTTCTTGGAATCGAGTGTCTATATTCAAGCTGATCATCCACAGATGATCGAACAGGCTAAGGCTGTCGTCAGTGACGAGAATCAAGCTTGGCCGGCGGCGGATAAACTGAATCGATGGGTTTACGACACCATCCGGAACAAAAATCTTCAGGTTGGCTTTGGTTCGGCTTTGCAGACTCTGGAGTCTCAAACGGGTGATTGTACTGAACATACAGTGCTGTTTGTGGCTTTGGCGCGGGCCGCAGGTCTACCGGCCAGGGTTTGCGCCGGGTTGGTTTTTCAGCGAGATGCCTTTTATTACCACTTCTGGTCCGAGGTTTATGTTGGCGAGTGGATTGCCACCGATCCTACATTCGGCCAAGCCCAGGCTGATGCCACCCATATTCAACTGGCGGGCAGCGTTATGGAATCCGACTCGATGGTTGAAATGGGCGAAGGTGTAATGCGGACGCTAAACCAGATGGAAATCGAAATACTGGAGTCTCAATAATGGTGGATTTATGAAACCATCAGCCCTGGTTTTGTCCGGTGGTGGGACGCTTGGCACTGCCCATATCGGCGTTTTAAAGTCGCTGGCCACTCGCTATCAATTCGATTTTTTGTGCGGGGTCTCTGCCGGAGCGATTGTGGCTGGTTTTTTGGCTGTCGAGCTTCAACCCGATCAGATCTGGGATATTGTGCGCCACACCAACATTTTCCCAAATATGCTGGATTTGGCCAAAAACAGTTTTGGCTTGGTAGCCGGGGATCGAATTGTTGAATTATTGAAAACCCATCTAGGTGAGGTTGAGTTTGCCGATCTGAACTATCCACTCTACATCGGCGCAACCGATTTTAAAACTGGTAAAAATGTTGCCTTGTGTCAAGGAAAATTGACCGACGCTATCCGCGCTTCAATTTCGGTGCCAGTTCTGTTTTCGCCTTATTACCATCCCGAGTATGACCAATGGTTGGTCGATGGTGGGTTGTCACAAAATTTTCCGCTCGATTTAGCTATAGATCGATACCAAGGTGACCAGATCATCGGCATCGACGTAATTGGACAGATCAACTCTGATATCGATTTCAGCCAGTCAGGACCATCGATCCCTCCAATTGATCAGATTAGTAAAATACGGCCGGTTTTAGAGAGGTCTATACGGATTATGCTGATGAACCAGGAAGCCTATTTTCGCACCGATCAGCGTGTCAAAATCATACGTCCACCATTGACCGACTATACTTCATACGATATTACTAAGGTGGAGTCGATTTACCAGATCGGTTTGGAATCTGGTCGATCGTTTATCGATGCTAACACTCGAAAGTAAAAATATCATTATCGTCGGCGGCACCTCTGGGTTGGGGTTATCGGCTGCCAAAGCCTGCATTGCCGCTGGCGCAAAGATTTTCACCTTCAGCCGAAACCCAGATAAAGTCGAGCAGGCCAAGCAGAGCCTTGGCTCTTCAGCTGAGGTCGTTATCGGTTCGGCTACAGACCCCAACTTTGTCAATTCAGCCATCGAAATTGCGGCCCGGAAGTTCGGTTGGATTCACGCCTTATACCATGTGGCTGGAGGGAGTGGTCGCCGTATGGGAGATGGGCCTCTACACCAGATTACAGATCAAGGCTGGCAATATACCCTTGACCTTAATCTGTCCTCGGTTTTCTACTCCAACCGAGCGGTTGTCCAGCAATTTTTGCAACAGGAAAGTGGCGGTTCTATCCTGAATATGGGGTCAGTTCTCGGTTTTTCGCCCTCACCCAAATATTTCGCCACTCATGCTTACACCACTAGTAAAGCCGCCCTGGTTGGCATGACGACTTCGATGGCGTCTTATTACGCACCTCACCAGATCCGCTTTAATCTGATTGCCCCCGCACTAACCGAAACACCAATGGCCCAACGTGCCGCTGCAAGTGCTGAGATTATGACCTTTATCCAGCATAAGCAACCACTAGATGGTGGCCGTATCGGTAAGCCCGTAGATCTGGACGCAGCAGCGGTTTTCTTTCTCTCAGACCAATCTCGGTTTGTAACAGGACAAGTCTTGGCTGTCGATGGTGGTTGGTCCGTAACGGATGCCACTTCCCTCTAATATGCAAGTCGCCGGGCGATTCCTTCCTTGTTACCCTCTACCCTACAGTTTAGTTTAGTAAAGCACTACCTGCTTAAATAAACCAGAAAAACAGTATCGGTTTTCGGTCTGTTTATAGTTTATAATATGATATTAGGCTAATTTCGCCAGTTCCAAAGTTGTCTATCTTGCTTGAATAACTAAGGAAACAGTACTGATCTGCGGTCAGTTTATAATTTACATGGGTCTACAGATAGGGAAACAGGTCATCCAGACGGAGATTCAAGCCTTGAATTTGTTATTGGAGGGTTTGGGTGATTCATTTGAGAGTGCCGTTGAAACCTTGAAAAGCTGTAAAGGGAAAATTGTCGTTACAGGTGTAGGAAAATCCGGCATCATTGGACAGAAGATAGCGGCAACACTGTCGAGCACCGGCTCACCTGCCGTTTTCATGCATGCGTCTGAGGCGGTACACGGCGACTTGGGATTGGTAACAGAAGAAGATGTAAGCATCATCATCTCCTACAGTGGAGAGACAGCCGAAGCATTAAATGTCGTTCAGCCGATGAAAGAACGCGGAATCACAATCATTGCGATGACCGGCAGACCCGAGTCGACCCTGGCGGGTGAGAGTGATATTCATCTCGACATTTCCGTTCGCAGAGAAGCCGATCCACTGAATCTGGCACCGACATCTAGCACTACCGCTATGCTCGTACTAGGAGACGCACTTGCGATTACCCTCTCTGTCGAAAGGGAGTTTACCCGGGAGAATTTTTATCGATTTCATCCGGGGGGGAATCTGGGAAAGGAATTGAAATCAGAAGTAGGAGGGGTTAAATGAGTGTTAAGAGGCCAAAGGTAGCCGTTGTCGGCAGTTTCATGATGGACCTGGTTGTGAAAGCTGAGAGACGACCTAGAGTGGGTGAAACCTTAGTGGGCGAAGAATTCGGTATGTTTATTGGGGGAAAAGGTACTAATCAGGCGATTGCCGCTGCCAGACTAGGGGCGGAAGTCCATATGATTGGCCGGCTGGGACAAGACCAGTTTGGAGACATATTTATTGAATCCCTACAGAAAGATAATATTCATACCGATTTTATTGTCAGAGACACAGAAGTTGGTACGGGGGTAGGGACTCCAGTCATTGATGCGGATGGAAACAACAGCATCATTATTATTCCACGGGCAAATATGCGATTAACAATTGCCAACGTAGAAAAAGCTGCCTCAGCAATTGCTGAGGCAGATGTGCTATTGTTACAGTTAGAAGTCCCGATTGAATCATCGAAACGCGCTGCCGAGATTGCACGAGAAAACAGTACAGCCGTTATTTTAAACCCGGCCCCCGCCTGCCAAATACCGAATGAGTTTCTGGAATTTGTTGATTATTTGACACCCAATGAAATCGAGACAGAAATGCTAACAGGCGTAAAAGTATCAGATCAGTCTGGTACGGAACAGGCCGCGCGGATTCTTCTGGATAAAGGGATGTCTGCGGTGGTTCTCACTCTGGGCTCAAGAGGAACTCTATTGCTCACTGAGAATACTACAGCGTCCGTTCCTGCTCACAAAGTGAACGTCGTAGATACAACCGCGGCTGGGGATGCTTTTTGCGGCGGATTTGCATTCGGTCTAGCTCAGGGGCAAAAATTAACAGAGGCCGTCAGGTGTGGCAATGCGGCCGGAGCCTTGGCTGTTACTGTAATGGGTGCAGAGCCGTCCATGCCTACTTCCGAAGCCGTAAGAGAACTATTGAACCAATAAATAATAACATCCGCATTCTCTACTATTATTCTCGCCAATTACCTTGCCCCTATCGTTACCACTTACACTATGGGGTTACTGATGCCGTAACGGCTGACAGTTGGCCTCTCTTTCCGGTATCTGGCCACTGCTCTTCTGACAGCGTCGGACTTCAACTTGAAACGGCCCGGACTGTCCGTTAGTATCAGGAAATAGAGTTTAGTACGGAGTCATAGATCTTGACAGTTCTGTAGTGGATGTATGAGTAGATACATCGGCTTGATCGGCCAGTGCCATCAGATAGTCGTAGATCTGCTGTCGGTAACGAACTGGAATTCGGTTTTGAGCCAGTGCTTCAGCATATTGTTGTTGGGCCTGTTGGTAAGACTCTGTAAACGAAGTCGAACGACTCAGTTTTGCATCCATCTCTCCGACATAGACTTCCGAAAACTGACTGGTAACGGAATCGTAAGTATGGTCAGAGTTATCTGATTCGGCCGTTAGATTTTGCAAGACCAAATCGGATCCTGTCTCCAATTTAGGAGGTTGAATCTCCGTTCGAGGCGTCGACACATTTGCCTCTGCTTCTCCTCCGGTGCTAGAAGTGGGGTTAGAGTTCGGTTGCCAATCCGAAACACCGGCTGCTTCTTTCGATCCTCGCGTCTTGTTACCCGATTGACCGGTTGTCCCGCTAGAGTTGGCTAGACCTTCTCCGACTCGACTAGAGCGAGCGTTCGCCATTGCGATTTCTCGACGGCTCTGACGAATCTGTTGCTGGATGGCAGCAAGTGATTTTTGGGCTTTTAATTTTTCTGCCTGGTTCATTTTTCGCAGCGCGTCGATGATCTGTTGAAGTTGTTTGGGGGCTATTTGGTCTGGTGTTGCCATCGATTTCGATAGCCCCTCCGGTAGGCTGGCCGGTTGCTGGTTGAGTATGTTCTGCACCAGATTTTTCAGTTCAACCATCTGTTCAGAATTTAATTCCTCCAGTCGGTTCAGTGCATCTTCTAATTTCTGGACAACTGGTGATTGGCGGTCGATAAAGGTTTCTTGCCGCTGATGGACTTGTCGTTGGAGTTCGCCCAATACTTTTTCTGCCTTCTCTGCGCGGATACGTGGATGACTGAGTTTTTTGATAGCTGCGGCAATATTATCTTTGAGGACAGGATCGTTAATTTGGCTTAACCGATCAATAGCCACTCGAACCGCCGGTGTTTCAGATGGTGGCTGGTATTGGTAGGGTAGAAAAAAAGTGGCGATTATTAATAGTATTGGCAAAGCTAAAAAAAGAGTAGATCTGGGGACCAGACACGGAAATGCAACTAAGGGGTTTGTCAGGTAATTGGTGGTATCCTTCCGTTGGGCGATGGCAGTTTCGTCTGTAGCCGCCAGATACTGGAAGGCAGAGCTGGTTCGCGCTTTCAGTTGCAGTTGTCGATCGATCTGTTGGGCGATCACTTCCGATGGCTCTGGTCGAGCCGTCAGTAGTGGCAACACCAAACTGAGAATCGCGATTGAGCTAATAACTGGCAGAATTGGTAACCATATCCAGTGGTTCAGCATGAGGGCCAACCCAATAACTGTTAAACCAACCAGGCTACTAACAGTCAAGTGGTGGAGACGGCGATTATGTTGACATCGGCGTTGTACCTGTCGAATAGTAGCAGTAATGGTTTCTACTGCTGGGTCGTTCATGTTTGTAGTTGTGCCTTTGGCCAGCGGTAGATGACCAACAAGATGCCAATACTGATTAAGATCAAGCTAATCACCTGTGCACCGGAGAAGAGCCACACGTACTTTTGATTGATCCGCCAAAACTCGACAGTAAATCGTTCAATCCCCATTGCCAGTAAGGTCAATCCAAAAAGGACACCAGATCGACACTCCAGCTTTCGGCGAAACAGCCATAATAAGCCAAAACTGAAACAAGAGATAACAGTTTCATAAATTGGGGTTGGGTGTACGGGGGTTAGCACAGCGCCATCCGGTATACCGCCGGGCACATTTGCCGTCACATAGTAGATCACGCCTTGATAGCTAAAATGGGTAGCTAAAGCCTCGGGGAAAGTAACGCACCAGGGCAAATCACCTGGTTTGCCGTAGCACCCATCCCCAGCCAGGAAACAGCCGATCCGTCCAATACCGTACCCTAATATCAGCAACGGTCCAATAGTGTCAATTACCGACCAAACCGGATTTTTAGATCTAAAGACTGTGATCAAAACAGCTAACGTCCCGCCAATTAGCCCGCCATAGAAAACAAATCCGCTGGCTAAACTCCATTGACGAAATTCGATTACATAGTAAAGTTTAGCTCCTAAGAAGCCTCCAACGAAAGCCGAGACTATGATAGCAGAAGCTAACTCTTCACTTAGTCCTTTGCGGGGAAGTTCACGGCTAAGCCCGTACAACACAGCCAAAAAACCGAGCGCAATCATCACGCCATAACTATTGATTGCTAAGGGAAATCCGAAGAGGTTGATGGGAGAAAAGTCAATGATACGAGGATACATGCCTATCTTTAGGGGTTAAGTATCGATTGTTTTTTGTCGTATACGGCCATCTATCATCTGCGGAACGATTGGATACAGATCTACTTGGGCGCAAAAGTCTAGGTCTTCTGCCAGGTCAATGCTCACCAGGTAACGACCATGATCACACTGCTTTAGCATAGTGAGTAGGTCCGCCTGATGATGCTGATACAGTAGGAGTGCAGTTTTGGCTGCATCAGATAGTTGCCAACTGGATAGAAAGCTTAAGCAAGCACCAGCAAAAACACTATCTTCAGTACAAAATTGACCCACCCGACCTGCACAGACAAAGACGACATCACTTTTAGCGTCTTGGATAAATTTGACCACGGCCAGCCGGTTGAGAAACGATCCCAATAGCAGATGCTTCGCGGCAAGGCACGCACGGATGGTGCGTGTTCCATTGGTCGTAGTGGTAACTAGATGCTTATTCGCTATATTTTCCGGTGTGAATTCGCGAGGCGAATTCCCTAAACTAAATCCGTCGACTTTTCTACCTTTACGCTCACCACAACACAAGGTGTTAGCTTGCCGTTTTGCCGCAGAAAAAGCCTCCGCCGGCGTCAGCACGGGAGTAACACTAGCTGCTCCATTGGCTAGTGCCGTAGTAATAGTCGAAGTGGCTCGAAGAATATCGATCGCAACCACGACTTTTTCAGTTAGGTCGGCAAATGGGACCAGATCTGGTGCAAAAACTACGTCAACGGTCGCCGGCTTCCGACCGGATAAAGGGTCAGACATACTAGGTTATATCATCTCGGAATGGTGTTATCTTGAAAATCTTATTGCGTGATGAAAAGGTACGTGCTAGAATGAAGCGTCACTTACAAATTAACGCCAACTATTTTACACACAAGGGGATGATTCCTGCAAACCAATCGGTTACAGATCTTATGGCGGTGGGTACCCCTAATAACGAACGTTGTTTCAACTGACCCGAGCTGACACGAAAGACTGGAGAATTGCAAACGGTTAATGGGAAATTAAAGGTGTCGTTTTTTACATCCGACTTGTTAGGTGATGCCAACTGGGGCAATTACACAACAGAAGCCAAGGATTGTCCGGGCAATGCTATTTCAACTTTAAAGCGATGGTGTAGACTTGCTTGCTTGTACGGGAGTGCGGGGAAATTTGTCACCTCTCATCAGGCTATCTGATTCTAAATCTTCTATCTTAGATCTTCCATTGAGGCATTTGACTTAAACCAATTGGAAAATTTCACGTCTGCTTATTTAGTATAAAGAGTGTAAGTCTAACATTTAAGGTAGGCATATGAACCTTGCTGAAAGTATAGCTGCTGGCGCATCGGCCTTAAGCTCGAATAAACTTCGATCGTTACTAACCATGCTCGGTATTATTATTGGAGTTGGTTCTGTATTGGCGATGATTTCAGTCGGTGACGGCGCTAAAGCCATTGTGATGGAAGAGGCCAATCGATTTGGTGGTGCCGATCAATTCTCACTCTACCGAAGTAGTAGAATCCGCAAAGGTAATCGTTGGATCCGTAACCGTAGTAAAGAATACTTCACCTACGACGATGTTTTGGCTATTGAAGCTGAAGCACCATCGGTCGAAATGGTTGTCCCACGTATTCCAGTTTGGGGCGGGGCCACTATCCAGGGTGAAAACGGCAATGAGATAAAGGCGGGCTACCACGGTATTACGCCCACCTTGCAGACCAGCATGGATTGGGACCTACACTCAGGTCGTTTTATCACCGATGAAGATATTCAAAATAAAGTACGTGTTTGTGTGATCGGTTTCAAGCTGATTGACGAACTATTCTTGGGCCAAGATCCAATTGGGAAACAGGTCAAAATTGTTTATGGAACAGGCTATCGTCCTGGCAGGCACTCCGATGAAGAAGACACACGCCGTCTCGAACGTCTAACGGTCGTTGGTGTCATGACACCACGTGGCACCAGCATTCGTTATGGTTGGGATATGGACAATCATGTCTTTATGCCATTGACCACTATGCAGGACCGTTTTACAGGTAGTGACCGCGTCACTATGTTATCGGTACAAGCTAAGAGTGTAGATTTGGTCTATCAAGCGGCAGAAGAGGTCAAAACTGTTATGCGAAAATATCACAACGGCGAAGACGAATTCTTTAGGGTCCGCTTTACCGTTGAAAGTGTAGGTACCCTGGACCGAATTAGTAAAGTGTTGCAAATCACGTTGAGTGTGATCGCCTTTGTCTCTCTAGTGGTAGGTGGTATTGGTATTATGAACATGATGCTGGTTTCAGTCAATGAACGCACCCGAGAAATTGGTTTGAGAAAGGCCATTGGGGCTAAACAGGGCGACATTCTTTTCCAGTTTTTAGCTGAATCGACTACCATGTGCAGTATTGGTGGAGGTTTTGGTGTTTTGCTGGGGTTTGGCATCGGCTACGGTGTTTCCAGGTTAGCCTCTCGATTCGTAACTATCGTCGATCAATGGCCGTTTGTTTTTGCCGTTGAGTGGGTTGGTATTTCACTGGTTTTTTCAGCTATGATCGGTATTGGTTTTGGTCTCTATCCTGCTTTTCGAGCGGCTAATCTGCAACCAGTTGAAGCGCTGAGAACAGAATAATCAGGATAAAATTAAATGGGAATTTGGGCATACATTGGGCTAGCGATCTCCAGTCTCAATAGGAATCCGTTACGATCAAGTTTGACTCTATTAGGTGTTGTGATTGGTGTTTGCGCAGTGGTTGGCGTCGTCTCTGTTGGTGACGGTGCCAGAGTCATGGTCTTGGGCGAAATGGAGAAGAGTGGTGGATTAAATATCATCGAGATCTACAAAGATTCTTGGGATCGCCAATCAGGTAGTACCTTGAGCGAGGCTGCTAGCGGCGTTACTCGGCGACGATGGCAACGGAATCGGGCTGAACCGCTAGAGACACCAGATGTGGACGAGTTGCTGATAAACGTCGCCAACGTTAACTTGGCTGTACCAGAGGACGACTATCCAAGTGTCAATTTGAACTTCGACGGGCAGAGCAAGCCTTCTCGTGTCGTCGCAACTGCCAGCGGCTATGACATTTTGCATAACTGGTATGTACAGTCAGGTCGTTTTTTATCTGATGATGATGGAAGAGAAGCCCGTACCGTTGCCGTTATCGGTTCAAAAGTGAAAGAGGAGCTCTTTGGTGATACTAACCCGCTTGGGAAAGAGATCAAAGCCACTCGACAGAGTTCATGGCGGGGTCGTCTCCGTATGGATGTTAGGCTAACCGTTATTGGGGTTATGGAGGAAAGAGGTGGATCGACCGATGACGAAAGCTGGGATGACCGGTTTATTATTCCGATTACTACACTTCAACAACGTTTCAAAGGTCGAAAAGATATCGAACGGATTCGGGTACAGGTCACTGACTTGGATTTGGTTGAAAATGTGACAGCAGATGCTAAGTTTACATTAGGCCGCCAGCACAACAACACCGGTGAAGAATATCAGTATTGGACTGCTAAGGAAGAGTTATCTCAGGCTGAAAAAATGGGTGGTATCATGAAACTAAGTATGGGGGCTGTGGCCGCAATCGCCCTGGTGGTAGCTGGTATTGGTGTGATGAACATCATGCTAGTTTCGGTCACGGAACGAACCCGAGAAATTGGTTTGAGGAAAGCAATCGGTGCCAAACAGGCCGATATTCTGATCCAATTTCTAATCGAAGCTATTGTCCTCACCATGATGGGTGGGATTTTGGGGGCCGTAGCTGGCATTTTTGCGGGCGAAGGATTCGCTTGGGCGATTTCTCAACAACCTGAATTTGCAGAAAGTGGTTGGCCCGCCGTAATATCAGTCCAAGCTATTTTGATAGCACTATCAGTTTCTACTGGTGTTGGACTGATTTTTGGTGTGTTTCCCGCTTATAAAGCTTCCAAATTACAACCGATTGAAGCCCTTCGATCTGATTAAGATTAATATCCAAAGTGGCGTTCTTAAGTTCGAGGGGAAAACGATTGCAATCGCTTTCCCCTCGTGTTATCAAAACTGTGTCAAATGTCGAAAATAAGAAGATTTACCAGAATGCTGAAAGAAAAAGAGATGATTAAGAAAACCCGTTTTTTTTCACTTGCTCTAGTGACACTAGTAGTTGTTGGAATTTCCTGTAGTAATCAAAAGGGGGGCGGAAAGCCTGGGGGATCGCCTGTCCAAGCAGAACAGCGGATTGGCATCGTCAAGCGTGGGAATTTCCAAGAACGGATTAGTGCTACCGGTAACCTGGAGGCTTTGGTTGAAGTCGAAGTCAAATCCAATGTTGAGGGTGAAATTATTAGCCTGTTGGTCGACGAAGGTGACTATGTAGAGATTAACGAAATCTTACTCGAATTAGATCCCAAGCGGATTATCGAAGATAAGCGTCAAGCTGAAGCCAATGTCGATGCGGCGAAAGCCAATGTTACGCAAGCCGAACTCCAAACGGAACTGAAAAGAGCGCAGTTGGCGACTCGGCTAACAGAGGCAAAGAACAACTTCAAAATTGCCGAATCCAATTTAACCACTACGCGGGCTGAGTCTGAACAGAGGCTGACACAAGCTGAAACCGATATTCAAACTACAAAGAATGCCTTAGAACAAGATCAACTCTCTTTAGAACAGGCTCGGTTAGCCTTGAACCAGGCCAAGCTGACCTTAATCGATAACGAAGCTTCTTTGATATCGGCCAAGGTTAGTCTTGACAACGCTGAGTCGGAAAGAGATCGAAGTAGAGATCTGTTTGAGAAAAAGTTCGTTTCTAAAAGGTCTCTGGAAGAAGCCGAAAACAGTTTTGCCAGTGCCACCTCCCAGCACAACAGCGCCAAACAACGTGTGGCGGCACAAAAGGAAACGATTGAATCTCAAAAGAAAACTGTTCAAGCCAAAGAAAGCATCATTGAAACACGGAGATCGACGCTTAAATTCCAAAAGCTGAACCTGGAAAAGCTAAGTGAAATGAGAAAGGCACAGGAACAGCGCAACCAACTTCAACTTGATATTGCCCAAACCCAACTCGAGCAGACCAGCGCTACAACTGATCAAGAGCAGGTCGTCTCAGACCAATCAAAGATCATTGCTGAAGCCGGACTCCTCCGCAACGAAAGTAGTCTGGAAACAGAAAAAGAGCGACTGGACTGGACTACAATTCGCACACCGATCTCAGGTACGATCACATTACTAGAGCTAGAAGAGGGCGAAATCGTTACTTCAGGCCGGTCGGCTTTCTCTCAGAGTCCCCCCTTGATGACTATTTCAGACCTTTCACAGATGGTAGTCAAAACCTATATCAACGAGGTGGATATGGAAAAGCTGAAGATGGATCAACTAGCCGAAATTGAGAGCGATACTTATAAAGGTAGAATTTATCGAGGTCAAGTGGTGGAGATTTCGCCAATTGGTGTTGAACGAGACAGTATCATCAGCTTTGAAATTATGATTGAGGTCATCGATTCCCCGCCCGAACTCCGACCAGGTATGAGTACGGACGTCGACATTATTACCTATGAAGAGAAAGACGTCTTGCTGGTTCCGGTTGAAGCGATACAAAGTGAAACAACGGTAACCGCTATAGCTCAAGTTGGGGATAGCGCTAACCGCTTCAAAAGTGGACAATCTGTTCAGCTTAAAAGCTTAACTGGTAAAACCTTTAACGGAACAGTTACCAATGTGCAAGATAGCCAATTGTCGATCCTCCTCGATTCGACCCAGAGAGGCCTGCGGCCGGGTCGCCAAGCGTTTGCTATACTGACTAAAAATCAGCAGATTCTTGACGGTGTTTCAACGACCATCAAGGTCAAACGCGATAAATACGTTATGATCTCCGGTAAAGGGAAACCTGCCCGAACCTCTATTAAGGTTGGAATGCAAAACGCAGTCAATGCTGTTGTTCTCAGTGGGCTAAATGAGAGCGATCGAGTCCTGCTACAAAAACGAATGTTAGGTGGAGGCGGTCCGCCCTGGGGAGGTAGGTAAGTAATCTTCCTGCCTATCGGTGCATCATCCCACCGATGCCATCAACTTTGTCTCCACCTTATACTTTACACCGTAATAACGTGAATAAAGTGCGCGTTTTTTTAAAGGTCTGAAAACAGGGGCGAAGTTAAAGTCAAGTTCTAGTTTGTAGCTGGCGGAGGTCGGACTCAAGCAATCAGTAATAGCATTTTTGAAGGCTGAACACTCGGAATCATATTTTGAATACAGGCATTTCTTGTTGAGAAATTTCCAGAAACCTTCAATACAGGTTCAAGTTTGGGGGATAAAGGCCCCTAAAACATTGAATCCCTTTCGGCCGGCTAAGGCTTGGATGAAAATTTGAGTCAACGACCCAAGAAAACCAAGAAATGGTGCCAGCACGAAATGAGCGGCCTCGACGAAAAAGGCGGTTCTGTCACCAGTTGTGGTTTCCTCCAAACATGGCTGCAACTCTTTTTTTAATCGGTCTTGTTCTTCGAGATCGGCCTTAGCTGGAATGGTCCCCACTTTGTAACGTTTGAGACCGATCGACGACTTAGACAGAAGAGTCGAATACGATTTTAACTGTGCTTGATCCCGGTCAATTCTTTGATTTTCGCTGATGCTTGTTTAAAACGGGTAGAGTATTGACTGAAATAGAGGTTAAAGGTGCAATTTCACCATGGGACAGCCCCTGACTTTTGAGCCACAATGCTTCCATTTTCTTCTGAACTCTGGGATGAGGGTAATGATAAGGATCATCATCGAGGGCTTTGATTTCTTCTTTGGTGAACGGTATCCGAATCAGACCAATTTCCCCACATTAGAAAGAGGTCTATTGAAGTCAAAGCAACGGGGGCATGCCAAGATCATACCCGATTTCCGTTGCATTTTAACGCGCAATTTGATACGTTGTTAAGTATACTGGAAGCTATTATTCGCACCGTTAATTCGAAACGGATGCAACATTTAGAACAAAAATTAACCCACGACAGGCTTTTAGCTGAACTTTCTTGTCGAGCCCAGCTGAATGTGGCCGGCCTCTCTCAAGGTTAGTTCAAAGACTGGAAAAACCTCACCAATTCTACACCGTGTGCCTTAGTATTCAATTTTCTTTCGATGTTGGCGATCTTGCCTGCTTTGTCGATGTATATTGCCATTCGACTGCTGGTTAGGCTATTCTTTTTATTGGCTGCACCAAACAATAGACTGAGGTTTCGTCCAGCATCAACCAAAAGCGGAAAGTTAAGATTGTTTCGATCTATAAATTTTCGGTGTGATTTCGCATCTTGAACTGAAACACCAAACACCTGGATATCCAAGTTTTCTATTCGGCTCATCTCATCCCGGAGAGAGCAAACTTGTGTGGTTCAGCCCGGTGTCATATCCATCGGATAAAACGATAGCACCACACGTTTCTTGCTCTTGAAGGCACTTAACTGATAACCAATGTTATTTTCGTCGTAAGCAACAAAGTCTGGTGCCGGCTGACCGACTCGAATCTGATATTGGGTGGTTTCCTGGACAGTTTCCAGCACCTCAGAACCGTGTTCCGGGATATTCACTTTACGGTTGATAGATCGGATGTAACCTGCTTTATCGATCACGAAAGTGGTCCGACTAGACATTCCATTATCTTCACGAATACTGGAATACAATCTGGAAACTTCCAGATCTGTGTCGGCTAGGAGTGGGAACCCAAACTGATACTCCTTTTGGAACTCCCGGTGCGATTTCTCGTTGTCTCTGCTGATTCCGTAGACTACAGTATCTGTTTCTAGAATCTTAGGTAACTCATCCCGGAGTGACTGAAGTTCCGAGGTTCACCCACCCGTGAAGTCTTTGGGATAGAAAGCCAGTACCACATTTTTCTTTCCGCAATAGTCGCTAAGGCGATGCTTTTTGCCGTAACCGTCTTTGAGTCTAAAATTAGGAGCAACCATCCCGACTATTAGCCTTCCACCAGCGGTCGGAGAGATAAGCGTTTGTCGTTGCTGTTCTTCCATACCTGTCGTCATTTGAAGATCCTTTGCTGTTTCTGCTATTCCATAAGCAACAACAGCATGAGCCAAAAAAATCGAGATTATAGATAAAAATTTATCCATGGCGACGCGATGTGCTGATTATGTCACAAAAAAATAACTATCTACTATTTTGTCAGGACGGACCGTCCTGGGATGGAACCGGTCAGCCACTTGGAATCCCACAATCAGCAGCCATATTAAGGCTTGGACTGGAGGTTTGCCCAGAAAAAACCGAGAGGGTCTTTTTCGGGTTCGAAGTGCCACATTGCGGGCATTCGAGCCCTGCGATCTCCTCCGCTGTTACGCTCATTCGTTGCAGAATCTCAAATTGATCTCCACATTGCCGACACTGGTATTCATAGAGTGGCATTTTCTTTCTAAGTCCCTTATGATATAATTTTGCAGAATAGCTAGTATTATAAAGGAAAATCGATTGCATTGCAAAATAAAATCCTGACGTTTAGTGGCTGGTTTTTGTTTTGTTTAGTCGGGCGCGCATTGGCAGTTCCCCCAAACCCGTACCTGTTTTTTGAATCGAGTAACCCTGTTGCTTTTGGTGATCAAGGAGAAAGTGAAACTACGAGCCGTCGAACCAACAATTTAGACGCAGAACATTTTTTCGCTGCACTGCAAGGATGTTGCTTCCAACGGCAGATGGCCGTTCAACAGGCTGATGGAATCGAATATGTATTGGCAATTAAGATTGATTTCCAAGATCAAGTTGGGACACGAAGCGGTGACCAACTTGACCAATACCTTTTTGCTAACCAAGGAATTTCACTTAAAACCTACTACCGGGAGGTTTCCTACGGTCAGATGGAGATCCAGGCTGGCCCTGCTAACGGGATGCTGCCGAAAGGTAACAAATGGATCCGAGCTAATCGTCTAATGTCCTATTATGGTGATGGTAAGCACAATGTTTCCCGTTACCGCGAATTAGTTAGAGAAGCGTGTAGGGGGATTGACACCGAGATTGATTTCCGTCAGTATGACCGTGATAGAAATGGTATCGTTGACCACTTATTTGTGGTTCACTCAGGTGATGATGAAGCCTCGACTTTCACCGGGACATTTGGGCCCAATATCTGGTCGGTATTAGTTCCCCGTGTTAATGGAAAGTTCGACGGGGTTATGGTTGCCGCCGCAGTTTTAGTAGCCGAAGAGCCAAGTTTTAAGCATCCACATTTAGGCATCTACTTCCACGAATTTTTTCATGACTTTGGGGCTCCGGACGTCTATGGATCTCCAATGATCGACGCACGTGACCATAAGTGGGGATTGATGGGTATGTATGGCCCCTATCAGGGAGATATGGTCAACGGGTCAGGTGATGGTATGAATCCAAGTCATATTATGGGGTATCTGAAGTGGGATTTTGATGCTCGTCCGGAAAATGGTCGTCACGGTTGGCTAAAGACAACTAAAATCGGGGAGAATGTGGTTAATCTACCAGTTCCCTGCATTGAGTTAAATCCAACCTTGTTCGAGATCAATATTTTAGAGCGGAAAAAAGAGTTTTTTCTGATCGAAAACCGTAATACCGGTTCCGGGGCAATCTACGACCGGAAACTGCCGGAATCAGGTATTTTAATTTGGCATATTGACGAAAGCAAAGCCCGTTCACCTTATAGTATCGATGCCGGACAGCAAATCTGGTTAGAAGATCCCAATGACCCACAACATATAGGGATTAATCCGAAAGATCCAAATCAACGCAATCTAAAGTTTATCTCAGATGGTGCGGCCTACTCAACGGATGACCAACAGGTAGCCTTCATGCCCTCAACCCGGCCAAATACCTACGCCAACGATGGAACACCGAGCCGTATTTCAATCACTAACATTGGTCTGGAAGGGAAAACGATGTCGCTAACGGTCTCTTTTGGCGACACCTATGAGCCGAATAACAGTTTTGTGCAGGCTTTCCCGTTAGAAACTGGTCAGATCTACCAATCGTTTATTTTCTCGGCAAATGATGCTGACTACTATCGCTTCCGGCCGGAAACCGATACTATTATCGTGGCCCAACTGACCGAAATACCAGTTGAGAACAGCTATCACTTGTCTCTTTTTGATCAACATCAAAACTTGATTGCTGTATCAGCATTGATAGAATCAGCGGTTGGCCAGCAAATCGTTTATCAAGCCGAGGCAACCGAGATCTTGTATCTCGTAGTCAGATCCAGATCCGGATTCAGTAGCGAGCAATCTTATCAACTCATTCTACAGCAGATTGAAGATCAGGTAGGTCGTTTGCAGATCTCTCGAGCGCGTTCTTTTCCTAATCCGGTACAATCGGGGCAGTGGGTAACACTGACCTACACAATTCCCGATTTTCAAAAGGCAGACGAAGTAGCGTTGAAGATTTATAGCGTGGGGGGAGGGCTAGTGCACTCGGACTCACGGCCAACCGTAGTTGGATCTGGACGTTTTAGTTGGCCGGCAAAAGGCGTTGCGGCCGGTATCTATCTCTATTTAATTAGAGCGAAAAGAGATGGAGAACTGCATCAAGTCAGTGGAAAAATCGCCGTCGTCTCCAATTAAATAATCAGCTTTAATCGGTCTTGATCTGCTGGTGTAAAATGACTTGCAATCGTTTTACGTATCGTCGCTTCGTCGTAACGGCGTGAGAAGTGTGTTAGCACAATATGTCGGCACTGCAAAGCAGGAATGATTTCGACCAATTGGTCGAGACAAAAGTGCATCGTTTCCTCTGCTCGTTGCTGGTCCTCGGGCTGGATAAACGTGCACTCACAAATCAGGGTAGGAGATTTTGATAACAGTGGGTAAGCGTCCAAGGGAACTGTATTAGTGTCTCCTAGATAAGCCACCTTGGGTAGCTCGATCGGCTGAGTAACTTTCACACCTAACCGTCTCAATTCGGCGATCTCGGAACCTTCTAAATGGTGAAACTCCGGCTTTAGCTTTTGACGAACTTCACACACAAGATAGCCGACAGAGGTAACACGATGGCTTAACGGCAACACGTAGGCAACTAGGTTATTTCGAAACTCAATTCGATCCCCCGGTTGAACAGGTGTCAGTTCATAATCCCAGATACTACTACATTCTAGCTTCGAAATTTGGTTTAAAATTTGACTCAGTTGCTCGACACCATCGGCGGGTGCAAAAATTTGGCCCGGCGCAATTTTTGCCATCCACCGCTGGCTGATATAAATCGGCAAACCGAAGTAGTGGTCCAGATGAAAGTGGGAGATAAAAACGTGGTTGGTACCGATGAACGAAATCGGGCAACGCCCTAAATCAAAGATGAGATCCAATTCTCCTATACGGAGATAGGTGGAAACACCGGAGACCGAGTTTCCCTCGATTGTTAGATCGTCACATTTCAGTCGAACCATTTGCCTTGATAAAATTCACTGGTAGTAGTTGTAGTAATTGTAGGCTGGACAGTTGCTGTTCATGTAAAGATGCGACTAACTTCCATCATGCCAGGTAATATGATACATCAGGCATATTATGAAATGCACACGCATTTTTTCAGCTTTATTTTAAGTATTAAATACATTGGAGGATAAGATGGAAATGTACCAGAATACATTTCCGAATCATCTATGCAGGTAAAAATTGGAGTTATTGGCGGGTCGGGATTCTACCAGATGGATGGATTGGGTCAGGTGGAAGAAATCGAGGTTAAGACACCCTTTGGTTACCCAAGTCACTCAATTATTGTTGGAACGATTGACGAGCAACAAGTCGCTTTTTTACCCCGCCATGGAGTTGGTCATCCGCGGTTGCCTTCGGAGATCAACGTTCAGGCTAATATCTATGCCATGAAGAGTATCGGGGTTGAGTGGTTAATCGGAGTTAGTGCTGTCGGCAGTCTGAAGGAAGAGATTGAACCACGCCATTTTGTGGTGCCAGATCAATTATATGATCACACCAAAAATCGGACTTCTACCTTTTTTGGTGATGGCATTGTGGCACACGTTAGTTTTGCTCAACCATTTTGTCCAGTTTTAGGACAGGTTATTTATCAAAGCGCAACTCAGATAGAAGCGACAGTTCATTCTGGTGGAACCTACATATGTATGGAAGGCCCGGCCTTTTCGACTCTGGCGGAATCGAAACTTTATCGCCGGTTCGGTTTCGATGTGATTGGGATGACAGCAGCGCCAGAAGCCAAGTTAGCGCGGGAAGCGGAAATCAGTTATGCGGTTTTAGCTTGCTCGACGGACTACGACTGCTGGCATCCAGATCACGATACTGTCACCACAGAAATGATTATTGAAAATCTGTTATCTAATGTTGAGACAGCTAAGCAGATTGTCCGAACCGCGATCCAGAATATGCCGGGTCGTCAAACTGATAGTCCGGCATACAACGCCCTCGAAAAGTCAATTGCAACTCACCCGGACGCAATGCCAGAAGCAACTAAGCAAAAGCTAGATCTACTGATTGGTAAATACCTCAAATCGTAGAGAAACAAAAGGTGTAAACCAGGTTCTATTCTGTGGCAGGCCTATTGCGGCCAACCAATCATGCGACTTTTTCAACCTGAAGAAAAATTTTCGAATTACTATCAAATCGAGCTTTGCATCGACACAGAAGGGAAAGGTGCTGTTTATAAAGCCCGCAATACTCGGCTTGGCAACGAAATTGCGCTCAAGATCTTTAATCCGGTGCTGTTTCCTGATCGAGAAGCCTACGGTCTCTTCGAGGAAAAAGCTCAAGCTTTCGCCCGCCTAAATCATCCTAATATTGCTCGTTTTTTTCACTATGGCACTTTTGAGGAGATGCCGTTTGTCGCGATGGAGTTTATCCCAGGACAACCACTTTATCAATATCTCCAGACGAGTGCCCCACTACCTACCAAGACTGCTTTGAGATTAACTGTGCAGATCTGCACTGCTTTGCAGTACGCGCAAAAGTTTCGTCCAGATAACAGAGATCAAGATTCATCGGTTGCACTTAGCTACGCTCACCAAGACCTTCGGCCCTCTAATATCATGATAATTCCACCGGCTCGCCAGACAGATGAACCGATCGTCCGGCTGACCGACTTCGGATTTTCAGTTCACGGTGCAGTAGACCAACTTCCACTGAACGAACAGTGGTTACGCTACCTGCCAGCAGAATTATCGAAAAACGAATCGGTAGAAAGACCAATAGCGGACGAATCATCAAACCTATACACAATCGGTCAGCTTCTGTTCGATATGCTAGCAGGCAAGAGTATTAGCGATCACGTCTTTAGTCATAGGTTTAATGGCTCAAGCGAATCTGATGTATCATCTATTTCGACGGCTGTGGAGTTGCCGTTAGTCGATTCCCATCCATCTGAAATCGGTCAGGAAATCAACGGTATTATTCAGAAGTGTACAAAGGATCAGCCTACGGAGCGGTTTGAATCTTTGGCTGATTTGCAAGCGGGGCTCGGTCGAATACAAGAGTCAATCAAGTACATTGAGGATGGGCGAACCTTCCAACAACAACAAAAATATAAATCAGCCATTGGGTCTTGGGAGAAAGTACTCAGCTACCTACCGGACAACCAACTGATCCAAGATTTAAAGAGAAAATCGGAGATTGAGCAGCAAATTGAACGAGCAGAGAAACAGGCGGTCATTGGAGATTTTGAATCAGCTATCCAGTCTTGGCAGCGAGTATTAGATCTCTGCCCTTCTGGTGGAGGATCTTCCCTTGCAGAAGATCCTTACTTTCACCGTTCGACCGGTGAAATTGGACGTTTGAAATTACAAGCCCAACTCGAACCTCTCCAGCAAGAGATCCAAGCCCAAAAAGAGCAGATTCGTCAGATGTCGGAATCGCAACTTCAGATCGATACCGAGCGTGATAATTTTGCTCGAGATTTGCTGAGCCGGGATCAGAATCAGGATCGATTACAAGTAGACCTATCAGTGGCTGAAGAAGCTAAAAAGCAAGCAATACAAGAGGGGCAAGAAAAAGTCAGTCAGTTGATAGCTGATAATCAGCAACAGACCGCTGATTTGAAAACTCAGATCAGTGGGAAAAATGAGCAGATCGAGGAATTAAGCCAACAGACGGAAGACTTAACGACACAATGTCAAGAGCTAACCGACAATCTAGAGAAACTATCAGCAGAAAAGCAAGCGTTACAAGAAACCGTTTTGGAAAAGGAAACGGAGTTTGATCAACAAGCAACGAAAATCACACGGTTGACAGCACAGGTAAAGGATCTGGATCAGCGGCAAGCGAATCAAGCTGAAACTATTCAACAACAGGCAACCAATTTAGAACAGACTCAAAAGAGCTTAGCTGAAATAGAAACGCTAGCGACAGAGATTGATCAAGAAAAATCCAATCTAGAAACGCATTTGGCAGACCTAAATCAGGAACAAACTGAGTTGACTGCGAATCTCCAGCAAGTACAACAAGAGCGGGATGAACTCCAAAAGGAGGTGGCTGATCAATACGATCAGCTAAATCAAGGAAAGCGTGAACTGGAGGATCTGTCAAAGCATCAGAAGCAGATGAAGGTAGACCTGGTGGAAACTGAAGGTAAGGTTAAAAACCTAGATCAGGTCAATCGAGATCAGGCCGAACAGATTCGTCAGCAAGAGGATACGGCACAACAAGCAGCAGAAACACAGCTAGAATTTCAAGCGACGATTTCTTCTCAACAGCAACAGGTTGAAAGCTTACAGGAAGAATTATCAACCCAATCCGATGAAATTACAGAAAAAACGAAAAAACTTGAACAACTGGAAAAGAGAAAAGAGAAGGGCGATCAAACACATCGGCGTGTAGCACAAGAACTACAAGAACAGTTAGAACATTTTCAGCAAGAAAATGAGCAGCTTTTACGTGAACACATTCAGGCCGAAACTGAGAATATCGGGCTTCAAGTTGAGTGGGAGTCAGTTCAAAAGGAAATTGACGGATTAACCCAACAGTTAGTTGCGAATACCGATCTATTAGTTGGTAAAGAACAACAGATCCAACAATTTGTACAGGAAAAGCAACATATCGATACACAAATAGAAGAACTAGAACAGCGATTTCGTTCTCAAACCGAAGCCTTAGTGGCACAAGGTAATTTGAATCAAGAACTTCTGCAGGTTCAAGAAGCCACCGCCGTAGAACAGCAAGACTTGCAGGATCAACTCCTGCAATTACAAGAATACAACTCAGCCAAGGAGACTGAACTTCAACAACAGCAACAGCAAGTTGAGGAGTTAGAACAATCTAAATTAGAAGTTGAGTCCAATTTACAGACGACCTCAGCCGATCTGGATCACCTAAGACAGAAATGGCAGCAACAGGAGCAATCCTCGATGCTGGAGAAAAACAATTTTGAGCAAGTATTGAATGAATCTAAACTGCAAAATCAGCAGTTAATTGACACCCTAGAGCATCAGGTTTCGAGCCTGAAAACGCAGATTGTGGAGAAAGACACGCAATTGCAAAACCTGATTGATGCCAGTGCGACCGGTAATAATGCGGTAAATCTTTTACAACAGCAATACTACGAATTAGAAGCCCAACTTGAAGATAAGAATCAACAACTCGCCGACTTTGGAATAGGAGCATCGGCTGAGCATGTCGCAATGGCGGAGCAGCTACAAAATCTAACTGTAGAAAAAAGTACGGCAGCGGCTCAAGCAGAAGGCCTACAACTGCAGGTCTCTGAACTAGAAGCCGAATGTCGTCGGTTACAAGATCTCAATCAAGAATTAGAGGTAACCACTTCTGACCAAGTACAGCAGGTATTAGATCAAGGAAATCAGCAACAAGAGAGGATCAAATCTGAGATTGAACAGTATAAAGAAGGATTGCAACAGCGGGATGATGAGATTCAGACTTTGACCAACCAAAAAGAGGAATTGGAAACACAGGTGACAGAGCAGAAGCAGATGCTAAAAAGCGCTGCTATTAAGTTCAAGCACCAACGTCAGCAAATTAAATCACTCAGTTCAGGGAATACGGATAGCCAAACTTCAACTGCTGCCCCCCAAGCACCAGCCTCGATGCCATCGTCACCGCCTTCTAATACCAACCAATTGCAAATTCCCAAGCGTACTACTGCCAATGAGTATGTGGACCTTGGTATTTCTTACCGAAAAGAGGGCAAATACCAAGAGGCAATTGTGGCTTATCAAGAAGCGATCAAACTTAATCCTTCGCACGAATGGGCTTATAACAACATTGGATATGCTTACTACTGCGATCAGCAATACGAGAAATCGGTTGCGGCTTATAAAAAAGCTATTCAGGTCAAACCGGACCATGGCTGGGCTTACAATGGATTGGGACGCGCCTACAATCAACTAGGCGATTACCAGCAAGCCACCGAGGCTTTTTTGGCTTCTACCCAGGTAGCGCCAGATAATGCAGAAGCCTTTTATAATTTGGCCAAGGCCTACATGGTCTCGAAAGAAGAGAATTTGGTGTTGTCTTACTTAAAACAGGCTATCACACAAGATCCTGCTTATGCTATAGCGGCGCAAGATGAACAGGCCTTTGCCGAATTAGTAGAGAATCCGAAGTTCAAGCAGTTAGTCTCTCCATCTGAATGAAAGGTGATAAGTAGAGGATGCTCTTACGCTTCTACCAGAAGATCTGCGTAAGCAGCTAGCGTTTTTTCGGCAATTGTTTCCCAGGCAAAATCGTGAACATGTTTTGCGCCCCGCTCAATGAGGTCATGGCGCACGGATTGGTCCCGGTAGATGGTTAGCAGGTGTTGAGCCAGAGCCTGTGGATCTTCTTCCGAAAAGATCAAACCGGCTTCTCCGATAACATTAGCGATCTCGCCTGAATTCGACCCAATTACCGGTACACGGCAGGCCATCGCCTCGATCAATACACGTCCAAAAAACTCAACCCAGTCGGGCATAGTTCGGGATGGTAGTACTAATACGTCCATGCAATTGATATATTCTGGAACTGCTTCTGGCAAAACTGCCTCAACCCACACCAGTTGCTTTTCAATTCCGAGTTCTAGTGCTAATTTTTCCAATTCAGTTCTGTATTCACCATTTCCCAACAATAGGATCTTGAATGAGGTTACAGATGTACGAGGGTAGGACATCTGCTCGGGTACACAAACCCATTCAGCAAAAATTTTAGCCGCTTTGAACAGAAGGTCGACTCCCTTCATGTATAGGAATCGGCCTACATAGCCGATCACGAAATTATTCATTAAACTCAGCGACTTTTTCAGATTCATGACTACGGAGTTGCCAATCATCGGCTGAAATAGGCGAAGGTCTACCCCATTTGGGAACACAATTGAGCGACCTTTGTAGCCTCGCCGAGCCAAGATTTGTACCGCATTAAGACTCAGCGGAAATGCGAGGTCTGTTTCCCGGAAAATTCGTCGCTCGATCCACCTAGGCAAAAAGCCGAACCGTTGCTTGATTTCAACACTGAGAGAAGTTCGAAAAATCAATTTACTATGAGGGCAGAACCAGCGTCGAAGTTGAAGGGTTTGAAGTGCATTTAGACTCCAAGCCTCTTCTTCTAAGTGAATGATGTCAGGTTGGAAATCGCGAAAATGCGTCGTCAAACCACGGCGGTAGACAAAGCGGCTGCCGTAGCCGGAGAAGTAGATCGGCAGTGAAAACTCTTGGCAGTGATTATCTGGTGTTGGCGTAAAGGTCAGTTGTTGAAAGTTCTCGATCCATTGGTTAGGCGTAATGATGCGGATTTGGACTTCAGGGTACTTAGAAGTTAAGTCTCCTATCAAAGTGAACTTTCGCCGATAGGACCGCATAATGTAGGAATGGGAGAGAACTAGAATCCGAGCCTTCACACGTACCCTATTATTCGTCAGTATACGGTATACACTGGCCGAACGCACATTTCAATCTAGAGTTTGGGTATTCACCAATATATCTGAAGTAGGTTGGAGGTCGGCTTTTTATTTCTATCAACTCACAATTGATATTAGCCGCTAAAAATCTAAGTTAGCTATTGCCCTCGACGTCACTGGATGAAGTTTTGGTCGATGGAGGCTGATTCAAGATCGGCAATTCAGTTCCTTCAGGTAGGCCTCCCGCCGGACGAGAGGCATTGATGGCATCAACTTCGTCAGCAGTGAGAAAGTCTTTTACCTGAGTTGAGGCTGACTGAGGGGATTGAAGTGGCAGACCGTCTAAAACTGCAATCACGCTTTCTACCCTTTTTCGGATTTCTATCTTCTCTTCTTCAACTGCCTGCTTCTGTCGTTTATGCTGCTCCTGTAAATTCTGAAAACTCGATTCCACCTGCATTAGTTGACTGTTACGGCTTTCCAAATCACGGACGGTTTTGTCCCGTTGTTGGAGTTCTTTCTGTAACTGATCAATCTGGTTCTCTAAAGCAGTTCGTTCTTGCTTCAATTGATTAATCAATGCGACGGCTTGTTCAACACGTTGTTCCAATAATCCAATGATGTTGACTTGTAGATCTTCCAGCATTTTTAGTCCTTATTGGTTTTGTGAGTCAACCGAGTTAGGTGAATCGGACTTAGCGGTCAACAGTTTCTGGTATGCCTCCGAATTTGCATATTCTTGAAGAGCTTTGAATCTAGCAAACAGGAACGGTTGTGCCAACTTCAGTTGGCTCGACTTCTCCCAATTATTAATTGCATCTTGCGCTGTGGGTGGGAGTTTTTCCAGAATAATCTGACGTTTTTGGTCGACGATTTTAGCTTGTTTCAAATAATCTTCAGCAGAAATAGCGACCATATTGGCCGGTACCGCTAACCTGAAGTTGATCAAGGCTCGATTGGCTGCCGCTAAGTCTTGGCAGGCGATCAGACCAGCCCGATCCGCAGAGATTTCGCTTGCCAGTACCCAATCAGCTAAGATTAGATCTGAAATCTTACCTAGAAACGATTTGATAAGTTCTTGTACCCATTTACCGAGAACAAAGTCCATCGAACTTAATCCACCGCTAAAAAGGGTATGATAAAAGATATGGTCACATTTCAAGTGTCCAAGTTCTCGGCCAATTGCAAAACGAAGTTCTGCCGGGTCTGATTTCTCTATTAAATCAGACGACAATAACAGAAATGGATCGTGGAAATTGACAATTTCAGCGTACATTACCTGATCACCAACGATAAAAATAAACGGAATTTCTGGCAAATGTAACACCTCAGCACACCGCTGCACATCTTTTTTCACCCATCCGAATTGTTCTTCGGTTACCATTACCCCGCGTCGCATAGTTTCAATCGTCAACTGATAGTCGTGCGTTTCACCGGCTTTTACCCGCAACCATGGCACGATATCTGACTCCTCCGGTTTAATAATTTTCTTAATGAAAGTAGGAATCTGATAGGATCTAAACTTGTCAATTAGCTGCCGATCTTCTACCGTTTGAAAATCGGTAACTGCCAGATTTTCAGGGATAACTGAATCTGACGCACCGTATCCTGGACAACAGGTCCAAATCGAGACCAGAAAGGTGAAAAAGGCTATAGGTACAGATTGTAACAATTTTTGAAGGTGGTAACTAGCGTAGGCGGTATCAAAATGGATATTATGTTCTTCGGCCATCACCCATTTACAGTTGGGAGCGATGGTCTGTGATCGTGATCCGTTTCCGCATCGAGTTGTACCAGTTGGTAAATTCTTCATTCTTCTTAGACTGTAGCAGCGTCTTCATTACTTCTGCTTTGACTTTAGGCTCGGAAGTCAGCTTCTCCATATCGGCCTCTTCCCGCTCGATAAGTTGGATGATATAGTGAGCTACATCTCCCTCGAATGGTCCAGCGACCTCATTGAGCCCCATCCGAAAGGCCTTGAACATAGCATCCTGGCAAGCCCCCATATTTGAGATGTAGGTGCTGTTGACACTGAGAGAAAATAGCCCGCTTTCCTCAATTTTCTTGTCCTTGATTGATGTTCCCTCTGGAGGCATATAACCTTTGAGAAGTTCCTCTAGAGTCCCATCACCTTGATGATCGGTGATCACCTTCTCTGCATCATCCAGTGCTAACTGTTTGGCTTTTTCCTCTTTCAAGTCACTTTTGACAGCGGGTTCGACATCCTCGAACGCCGGTATTTCAGTAGCTTTTTTCTCCAAGACAATAGCCACAAAAAATGCTTCGACCTCGCCATTGCTCCGCTTAACCTCAATTACATCATTTATATTAAGCTCCATTTCAAATGCTTTCTCGATCAAATCACCATAGGTATAACGAGAACCGATATTGGGAATCGAACTGGCGTCTTTCTCAAATAGTCCGGTTTCTTTAACCGCTAGTCCTTTGCCGGTATAATCTTCCTGTTGCATGGCGATTTCATAACTGTCCAGTTCCACGTCTATCAATAGCTGATCGGCAAGTTCTCGGGCCGTATTAGCCCCGTCAGTTTTCACCAACAAGGTTTTGATCTCTTGCTTGACTTCGTCAAAAGTTCGAGTTTCAATCTTCTTATCTTCCAGTTTGATGATATGAAAACCGAATTCAGTTTCTACTAAATCACTAATCTCACCGATGCTGAGTTGTTCAAAACAAGCCCGGTCAAACTCTGGCACCATTTTACCTCGCCCAAAAGAACCAAGTGATCCACCGTTGGGAGCGGAAGGCCCGTCAGAGTGTGTCTTGGCTAGATCTGCAAAAGTTTTACCGGCTTCAATCTCTGATTTTACTTTTTGGAGTAAATTTTCTGCTTGTTGACGAATTTCCCTCTTTTTTTCCGCGCTTGCGCTCTGCTCCACTTTTTTCAGGATGTGTCTGGCCGTTACTTCTGCCACTTCACCGTATTGCTTTTCATTTCTGTTGTAATAATCCTGAATCTGTTCATCGCTAACGAAGTCAGCGGGTGCAATTTGCACATATTTGAGATTGATTTGGTCTGCCCGTTTATATTTATCCTGATTGGCCTCAAAATAGGATTTGGTTTCTTCGTCGGTGACTTCAGCAATACTATTATACTCATAGTGACGAAAACGGATAAACTTCAATTTGGCTTTGGTATTTTGGCGTCGATAGGTTTCTTCAATCTCCAGATCTGTTACTAATGGTAAGTTGTGCAGGAGGTTCTCAATCCCTTTGTAACTGCGTTCGACCTGGATATCTTTCTCGTACTCGTTGCTCTGGCCGACTTTTTGGTATTGCCGATAGGCATTTAATTGAGTTGGATTAGAGGCAATATATCGCTCAATTTCAGCTTGCGTGACTGGCATCTCCTGCTTAACAAGTTCCCGCAGCACATATTGCTCGATGATATTCTTTTCGACTTCTTTTTGGTCTTGTTGGACTTGTGATTGCTGATTAAAACTGATCGCTTGATCTAGTTCACTCTGAGTAACCTCCATCTCACCTATGGTCAATGCGATCTCTTCTGGCGTCGAACCACCTCCACTCTTTGAACTACCGTACAAGAAAACTGAGCCGACAACAAATGCAACCGTTACAATTCCAATTAAAATTTGCGCAAGCCCTTTTTCCCTTAGATAGATAATCATAATGCAAATTATTCCTTCTCAGATCGGTAAGCTAAAGGTACATGTTAGCATAATTTTCTCCTTGGATTCAAGTATCAAGTATAACCAGATAGTTGAGAAAATAGCGTATAGTGGGCTTGGGAGTTTAGCCCCTTTCCAAGGCCGGGATTCGATCCTTCCCTGATCACGAAGATGTCGGTTCTGACTAACAGTGGATTTATGTTTTCCAATAACAAATGGCTGTTTTCGTTAGTGAGTGTTCCGTTTTCAACCGGGCATAAATAGCATAAATACTGATGTTGTTGCCGGTTGAGCTAAGCCCAGTTGAGTAAACACTTCTTTGACTGGGCTTGGCTTGGACAACTTACTATATTTGCTTCATCTGGCTTACTAGTCGTTGCGCTTACCAGTTAAATCGTAAGCATAATACATAATAATAGAGACCTTTGATTAACTAAGAGCAAAAAGCACTCACTTACTACAAAATTGAAATTAATAAATCAAAAATAGCCATTTGTTATTAACCTAGAGTTTAGAGTCTCACCAAACAAATAGGAGAAACAATGTATAAAAATAGTTGACATTACGACCCAAAAATCGTTGCCGCTCCTGGAACCGCTTTGGCTTTTTAAAAGCTTCCAGGAGCGGCCAGAAGAAGGAAATTACAACACTCCACTTCTGGAGGCCGCAATCAACCTCAAAGGATATTCTCCTATCCCAAACGAACTCTTCTCTTGGATCACATTTTTAACCCCCGTGCTACCTCTACGTTCGGTTGGTACTTTTTTAGAGCTACTAATTCCATGTTAACAGCCACAGGCT
>JASMLX010000001.1 GCA_030748495.1 Candidatus Poribacteria bacterium
AGGCCATAAAAAAGCTAGAAGCAGAGGCCAACCTGACGAACAGGTCTAGTGCATTGACTAATGTGTACTCATAACAAAGTTTTTCTTTGTGGGCTTAGAAAGTCCATCAGATTTCAATTGAGGCCATGTTGGTAGATTTCTCCACCTGGGACCAGAATTACAACGACGTCTTACAGCAGATACGCTCCCGTTATTATTCGACTGGCAACTTCTACCAACGCATATACTAGCGTCTTGATGTAGGCCAACAAATGCGTTTAGGGTATGCCTGATTTCGGGTTTGTCATCTGTCACCGGAAGATCTTTGAGAGGACGCGGGGATATGCGCGATCCTTGAGCTTGGATCTCTACGATCAATGGCAAACGATGGAGGGTATAATGGAAAGTGGCGTCATACATCGCCAACGCATACGCGGTTAGCTTTTTACCAGGCTTTGGAAAAATTGGCCGATGAGGGAGGTCTTCAGGCTAGATACCAACGGTATTCAGCTTGTCGGAAAGCCCCGGTGCAAGGTGTGCGCTCGCTCGGCTTTGCCCCTCTGCCTGACAATGAGTTCCACTCGCCTATCATCACGGCTTTCTTCTTTCCGCAAGAATCGTGGTCCGATTTTTCAATCTTCTACCAACTGCTTAAACAGAGACTGTTTTTCATCTACCCCGGCAAGGTTTCTGACTACGACACCTTTCGGATCGGTACCACCGGCGATCTGAATCTCGACGATATAGATTGATTGATCGGTGCAGTGCAGGAAACAGTCCTGGTAATGAAAGCTGAGCCGTAACACAAGCCCACCATTTTTGTGATATGAAACAGACTTGTGGTATGATACGGGGTAGTAAACTAGGCAGGTAATGAACCTGCGATTTTAGTTGATCACCATAATTAATGGAGTCGAATATGTATCGATCCAGCACTGACTATTGTCGGACTTTATCTTTGACTGTTTTTGTAATTTGTACGGTGCTAACTTTCTTTGCTGAGGCCGCACCAACCATCATCCCCTACGGGAAAATGACAATCGACGGCAAACTGGAGGCTGATCTAGCCGTTAAAGCCGCCAGGTTTGATCTTTCCCTGGTTTGTATTGCCGGTACAATTAAGGACGATTATTTCTCCACCTACATGTCCTACGATGAGAACTATTTCTATTTTGCCTGTACGGCTAAAGATAACAGCATCTCCTGTAAGGACGCTGTCTCTAGAGATTTCAAGGATTCCGACTACATTCGCTTCTACATTAACGTGGAAGGCGATTATAAGAAACGACAGCAACTAGACGGAAAAGGCGATTGGGCCTTCATCTTTACCCCCCAGAACTCAAAGGGCAAGTGGGAACCGATGGTCAAAGAGTGTAAGTATAACGGTCCCGGTCACGGCGACCTGGAAGGGGACAAGGTTACTAACAAACGGAAAAGTGGACCTATTGATGGCGGATGGTATGTTGAAACCGCCATTCCGTTGGCCCTTTTTGAAAAGAAACTGAAAGATTTGGAACAGACTAACCTAGGCGTCTACTTTATTGGCGGTGACACCGATAAAGGCGGTGTTCGTTCAGGGGAAGTAAGGGTACCCGCTGATGGCGCCGGTGGCTACTGGGAATCTCCGTCTTACTGGCAACCAGCTAAACTGGGGCCATTCGCAGTTAATCCGGCAGATAAAATAGCCGCTATTTGGGGCGAGATCAAGCAATTCTGATACCCACATGCGGACGGATGATGAAGAATAAATCGTTACCACCGCAGCCCCCAATTTGTCACCTTAGAGGCCTCGTAACAAAGTTGGTCATACCCGAAGTGTAGGGTGTCATGGATGCGTGTTCCTGATAGGGGCCGAAACGCTCAATCAGCTCAGCTACCAGTTCATCGTTGCCATAGGTAAAACCATCGGTATGGGTGGCCTGGGTGCGGTAAAGCTTCAGCCGGCTGGCATCAGAATTTAGTCCTAACAGCTTGAAGCACACTGATGCCTGCTGGCTACAACCATTAATTTGGAATGTCGCCATCGCCTAGTTGTTCCCAATCGCCCGGGCTAGCGGTGGCCAGAGGCGAACTGTGACTGGCAGGTAGATTGGCCCAGCCGGAGGTTGGGCTTATAGAGACGTCGCTGGCTTCGGACACCACGGTGGTGTAAGGCTGGGCGCCGGTTACCTCGAAGTCAGTGGCCCTGTAAAAAGGAGAGCCAAAGTCATCGATCACATAGCCGATTGTGGCCTCTGATGGATGACCAACGGGATAATGGACCGCCACGCTCTTCAATCCGTCTCGTTTCAGGGCATTCCAAATTCCGTTCGGCATAGTTGGCTCGGGCATGAAAGCTAAACGAGCGAAATTGGGTAGCCTACCTTCCGTTGCCAAGAACTCCATCATCAGTGTGATAAAGCTGTTCATGCCACAGGCATAGATTTTGGTTGCCATCTCCAGCACACCTTTTAATCCTAACTTGTGGCAGGTAAAATACTAGCATTAAGCAGTCGAGCATTTTAGATTATTCGTTTTTCAGCCTACAGACATCTTCTGTTATTGCGAAAAATCTATCAGGTAAATAATGGCTCGTATAAGAATGACGCTATTATAATGGCTTACCAATATATTCTGCGCTACCAAACCCCAAAATGGATATGAATATAGGCGGCAGGAGAACTAATCCTACAGCGAAACCTTTGCTTTTGCCAAAACTCTTTGCCAGTCCAACACACGTGATGATCAGAAAGACAATATTCACCAATGGTCTGCACATGAGTATCCACCACCAGCTAGGTTTGTCCGCAATCTTCAACATAATATACAGATTATAGATGGGAATCAGAATTTCCCACCCCGGCTGACCCGCTTTGGTAAAGATATCCCAACCTGCCACCGATATAAGTACGACCGAGACTAAAGCCATCAGTTCAAAGGGAAGAGAAATTAGTTCTTTTACTTCCACGCTCTCTATTAGCTTATTGGCTGCCAAAATTCCAAAGATAGCATAAAAGACGGCACACAAACCTCTACCAGAATAACACTATCTACAAAGTCCACACCGATGAAGGCATCGTCGGTATTGGAGGCGCTGAGGGACAACCTGACGAAGCGCGCCCGGGATACGTCGGCAGAAATCCGTTTGAATTCATGAACGGATACGCGCCGACACCGCTTCAGCAAGCGGTCTATGACATCATGGGCAAAGCGCTTGGCCTCCCTGTTTATCAACTCGTGGGCGAGAAGGTTCAGGATAAAATTGCGTTTGGATACTGGTCAATCGATATGCCGGCGGCGGAGTGGGTAAACGAAGCCAAGCGGGCCTATTCGATCGGATATCGGCTACATAAAATTAAGGAGCGTCATTGGCACGACATCATCGAACAGGTTCAGGCGATCTCCGAAGCCGTTCCAGCCGATTACAAGTTACGAATCGATCCGAACGATTCATTTGAGACGCCAGCGCGGACTATCGAAGTCGCAAAACAGGTTCGAAACTACAACATCGAAGCGTTTGAAACACCTATTCCCCAAAGCAATATCGATGGTTACTTGGAGATTCAGCATGGTTGTGACATGCCCATCACGATCCATTTCGGGAATCCTGACCCTGTTAAGGCAATTATAAGGCTGGCATGAATGACTCGTTCATCATCGCCTATCCCGACTCACGAGCCGCCAACGCAAAACGTGAAGCGGCGATTGCGGAGTCTGCACATTTACCTCTGTGGATCCAGATTGTTGGGATCGGCATAACGACAACGTATTTGATGCACCTTGCTGCAACGATGCCCAACGCCACTATGCCGTCGATTACGTTAAACTGCCTGAGAGCGTTTGATATTATCAAGCCGGCAATCCAAATGGAACAAGGCTACGCCACCGTGCCGGATAAACCAGGATTGGGCATCGAACTTGACGAAGATGCTTCTCGAAAACTGCCGGGTGTAAATCAGAGGACAAGCAAAATACGGAGACTGTACCCTATTGACGCGGTTTCTTGAGTCCTCTAGTTCAAGAGTTTACTGAGTTCACGAACTGCCGAACACAGCGTTCTCTTTGGCGCAAGCATCGACCATCCATACTCTGACCAATATAACAGGAATTTATGGAGGGTAGGATTCAGAACAGAAAGGTGATAAGAATGAAAGCAGCTTTAGGCTGGAGCCCACCTCAAAGAAGGGAAACTGAGAGAGATAGCGTCTTTTGTTGACTCGACAGCACTGGTTTGCTAAAATGTCTTTTTTAGGTTCATGGATGAAGCGGCATAAGCTATTGAGTCTTATATTTATGTCGTAAGTGATGGAACAGTCGTAAATTTAATTCTAAGGAGATTTTGATATGGTAGAAAACAGCGATATCCAGGTGATTGCCTGGTCAGAATTCACAGAGCCAGAGTCCGTTTATCCGACAGGGATACACGGTTGTTTAGCCCAGCATCTCAACAATTGTCAGGGAATTACTGTCAGCGTTTCCGGTCTGGAAGATCCCGATCAAGGTGTGAGTGAAGAACAGCTTGAAGCGGCAGATGTATTAATCTGGTTTGGTCATATCAAACATGGAGATGTAACGGACGAAAGCGTGGAAAGAATCGTCAAACAGGTCAAGGAAAAAGGGCTAGGTTTTCTAGGACTACATTCAACCCACTTTGCCCGCCCATTTAAGGCATTGATGGAAACCGAATGTTCTTTTCGGGCCTACGTTGAAAATGGAACCAAAGGGGATATTAAGGTCGCAGCTCCAGATCATCCGATTGCCGAAGGTGTCAGTGATTTTACGATTCCGCAAGTGGAATGGTATGGTGAACCCTATGCTGTTCCTAAAGCAGAAACCGTGGTTCTGGCCGGGATATACGACGACTATACGGAGCTAACTCGGGATGGTCTGGTATGGACAGTGGGAAATGGGCGTGTATTTTATTTTCGCCCAGGTCACGAAACCTTCCCAATTTATCATATGCCAGAAGTCAAGAAGATCATTGAGAACGGTGTACACTGGCTGGCGAAGACAACATGAGAAAAAATAGGAATTAGTTTTTCCCTCCCAATTGCCAAATAGGTTGTAAAAAGGCATAATTCGCGAAGAGGTCAATCTGTTTGGGTACAATCGCTGTATTTTCGTCGGTAACACCCCATGGACAAGGTATAGGGAATCAGTATTGAAACCTTGTACGGCAAACACTTGGATCAGTCAGCAGAATGTAGGTAGGGTAACATTCCAGATGTACAGGAAGCGACAATGAAGCTACGGGATGCGATCTCTAAACTAATACCGTTACTTCTCAAACATGTAACGCTGTAGCATCGTCTATGCCACGGTTGCCTCTGGAAAATCGACTGATCTATCAATAGGAGAGGACTTAAATGAACATAATTTGTATCTGCTTGGACACATTTCGGGCGGATATGATTGGGGAAGGGAAAAGTATAGCCATGCCCAAACTCCTAACCTGGACGACTTTTCGTCCGAAAGCATCAGGTTTACTCGGGCCTTCGGAGAGGGCCAACCGACGCTTCAGGTACGCCGTGGATTGTTCACTGGCCAGCGAAGTTTTCCCTGGCGATATAACTTTGACCGTCGTGGGCACTGGCATCATGCCCCCGGCTGGCATAAGATTCCACCGGAGCAAGATACCATTGCTGAGGTATTGCTGGAACGTGGATACCTGACGGCTTGTATCGCTGATACATATCATATGTTCAAACCAACGATGAACTTCTCACGTGGGTTTGCCCATTTGGATTTTGTTCGTGGACAAGAGTCTGACAACTGGCGCAGTGGCGACCCGAGATTAATCGAAGATCAGCTACGGCAGCATGTACGAGAACCGATTAACTGGCAGCGGCACACAGGACTGGTAAACTATCTGCTGAATCAGCGCCATCGGCGCTCCGAGGACGATTACAGCTGTGCTCGTGTGTTTCATTCTGCCTGTGATTGGCTTGATGACAATCATCAAGCTGGTCCCTTCTTCCTATGGATAGATAGTTTTGACCCACATGAACCTTGGGACCCACCTAAGAAATACGCTGACTTATACTTTGGCGATTATTCAGGCAAAGACTTTATCACGCTAGGGGCAGCTAACGAAGGTGACGGTCCAACCGATGACGAACTCCGTAGAATTGAGGCGCTGTATTTGGGCGAAGTAACGTTTGTTGATAAATGTATTGGACGGCTGCTGGACCAAATTAAATCGCTGAAACTCGAAGATGATACGATAGTCGTTGTCCTCTCTGACCACGGCACACAACTTCGTGACCAGGGAAGTTTCGGAAAAGGCTCTGCCGAACTTCATCCATTCAACACCCAACTGAACCTTCTGGTCCGCCACCCCAACGGGCCTAAGAATCATCAGGTCTCGGCTTTCGTCCAAAATCACGACTTGATGCCGACGTTGCTGGGTCAATTGGGAGTTCCTTGCAACTGGACTGATGGTGAAGATATTTGGCCATTAGTGACAGGACAAATGGTTTCCATTCGAGATCGAATCGCCACCGGGTGGGCAGACTTTTCGGTGGGAAACGCACGAGGCCGTGCTAGTGTACGAGACGTACGATGGAATTTCTGTACATCCATCGGCTACCAAGATGAGAACGGTGACGAGTTGTTTGATCTGACTACAGACACCGAAGAAATTTACAATGTTGCTAGTCAACACCCCGAGGTCGTTGCTAAATATCGTTCGGATGTCGAAGGGATGTTGGGGCAACCACTGCCTGGACAACTTATTGAAGTCTGCGATCCTGCCCCTGGCCCAATGACCCGCTGGCTACAACAAAAACTGCGAGAATTCTGATGTAATATCAGTAAATTGGCTGAACATTGTCGGCGTTAGCAAAATGACGCCTTCTCTATCAAGGCAAATGGTAAGATTCTTGATGCCAATCACGGACACTGTCAGATAGCCCATCGATCTGGTGGGTATAACTACTTACGGGGTGAGCGCCTTTTCCTTTCCTCACACTCAACTCATACGAATTTACACTTATCGAGTTGCCCAGTTTTCCGGAGGCACTTCTTATCGCAAATATCGGGTTTAACCACGTCCACCGTGTCAATGTTGATCATGCGCCGCGAGACTAGTAGCCAGCAGTCTTATTCACCATCAGCGACATCCAGATTTAGAGCAGCGACCATTTCCGCGGCCCGCTCCACTCCCAAGAAGAGTAAGGTTCTTCAAAATGGCAGACCTAGTTGTCCTCCAACATCTAACCTACTTGGGTCGCTTTCCGTTTCGAGGTGTATAGAGGCTGTTGCACAATATTTTTCGAATCCAACCGTTGGATTCAATGGCTGTCCGGGACAGACGGTTCATTTCCTTGTTTCCCAAACACCTTTTATTCACTTTTTTATATGGAATTCTGTTTGGCTAATAAATCAAGCAAAGTTACATGTCAAAGCGTCAAAAACAGCCGCTTTCTCAATTCCAGTAGGCTTGACCGCTTGGCCACAACTGTCAACAGGTCATGCCTAGCGCAGATCAGCCACCACTCGCCACAACAAACTTCAAATCCTGGCCGCATAAACTTGTCACAGCCGCCAGCAGCCTTAATTTTCCAAACACCGGTGCGACCGTTTGGCCTCCAATCTTAGACCATCGATGGCCACGATCGGTCAAAAGTTTTTATTCCATCAATTCCGTCGGCGACAAATTATCAACTATCGGCTCTGCCCGCGGCGGTTGCTCGGCCATAGCTTTTGGCTGTTTATAATCTTTCTGCACTGCTATTAACAATTCAACCTCACCTGCCGGTGTCTTGGTGAAATTATCTTCACTACAATATCCGCCATCTGCCAAAGCCAAGCCGGTTTTTTCTTTGATTCCAACGGCCGGTCGATTCACTTCTGTTGGCTCCAGCATCGGATGTAATTGCTGTTTATGGTTTTTCTCCGTCGTTACATTTTCGGCAACTATTATCTGCGGCTCGGTTACAACTACCTAGCCATTCAGACCCGGAACAAAACCTTTTCGTACTTTGATCATCCTATTGTCAGGGGCGGTGACATTAGCTTTGGCACCTTTGTTTCCAACTTCTTGCGGCGACTGCAGCTTACAGCCACCAGGCTTTTATCCGCAGCTTTCTTCTTTGACTTTAGGTTTATCTATCTTATCCGGCTGAGCTTTTGGGCTGTTACCTTTTCCTATTCTAAACGCTCTTTACTGCTTCTTAAGCGATCAATACGACTCTTGCGATCTCGCAAATCGCCCGGCATTTCATCGACTCTTTTAAAGACTTGATCTTCCTCGGTATCTTTGGGATCGCTGCCTCAGAAAGCATCTTATCGATTTCCGGCTTCAAGCGCTTCCGCCTTCGATTGGCTGACAGCCAAGCGTTGGCCTTAACCTTTGTACCGTCCAGCGATACTTTACCAGGTTTGACCAGACCAGCCTCAAGGCAAAGCCGAAAGGAAAGATTTCGAGAAACAGCTTCTTTAAAGGCAACTGATAATAGTGTAGTCGGGCAATTAGCTTGCCGTGATGGCCTTGTCGGCAATGTCATCACGGCTATGTTTTTTAAGACGCCGACTGGAACGCTCACCGGAACGGTAAGAATATCTCAGCTGGGCGACCATCAGAGGTGGCTGAAAAGCAGAGTTGCCGACACCATCAACGCGATCTTTCCGCTAAAACGGCGAGAGATCAATTTGCTCGACTGCATCGAGAACAAACCCGGCCAGATCATAATCCTTTGTAGGCCTGAATTCAACTGGTAAGTGCAACTCCAAGTCTAGGCAAGGAGGGTAACGTCAGCACCTTTCAAGCCTAGAAGAAGAAAGAGAGGTACTGATCAGAAACTACATCCAGCTCAGCCAAAATGAACCAGACCAGATTTACGCTCTTTGCAAAGCCAATCATAACCTTGTAGAAATTAGGAAATTAGCCGAATCCTAAGGTGGCATAAAAACACCATCTCCCGTCAATTGAAACGCAATCCGGGAAAACCGGTTTATCCTTCCGCTCAGGCCCATCAATTTGCCGCTCAACGCCATCGAAACCATCTCCAGCGTCGAATTTCTTTTCAGCGTTGGAAGCAGATCGAGGCTTTGATTCGTCAGGACTAGAGTCGGCCACAAATCCGCCGGTGATTGTCGAAAGAAGGACAAACCAAGATCCGCCATCAATGGATCTAGCAGTATATTTAGAGGTGCCAATCTGAAGGAGGTGAACCCGACACCCATTTGCGCGGCCGCAAGAAGGGGTAAAACCAACCAGATTTCGATTGACCAATGACCTGCGGTGGTCGAGAAGCATTCACCTATCGGTAACAACCACGGTGGTGTATTGGTTTCTCTGGCAGGTTAGCACAACAAAAGCACTGGAGGAGTGAAACCGGCCGTCATCGACTTGCTGAGCCCTTTGAAAGCAAAGGTTGATACCCTGACTTCAGATCATGGGAAAGAATTCGCCCAACATAAGTCCATCAAGCCAATCTGGCTGATGGCAAACTAGCCTTTGAACTCTGCGGATGTTCTTCTGCTTTTTCTCCATCCAAATGATCTGGGCCAATGCCACTGATCGAAGGGCGTTAGCCAATGGGTTGTGGAACACTTATCAGTGTCTTTAGAGATGGCTGAAAGCTGCGAAGTAGCCGATTTCAACGGGTGGCAAAAGGTTGGATTATTGAAAGGGTTGTTTCATGGTTTGGCTGGTATCGACGACTCAATTTGGATTACCAATATTACCCTTCTGCGGCAGAAAACTTGGTTTATATGGCAATGATTCGATTGATGTTAAAACGTCTTAAATCAATTTCCAAACAGATTCTTAACCCAGGTCACAATCGGCAATTGAGATTAAGCTCTAGTATCCTCTCAATTTTCCCCTAATCGTTTACACTGATCGAACTGATCAGCCGGTGCCAATTACCATACATGATGGATTCAATGTTGCTTCGGCTATATCCTCTCTGTTCCAAAAGTGGCACCAAATTTTGCAGATCTGCAATGGAATCTATATCTGAAGGGCTCTGTTCCAGACCAAACCCCCCATCCAGATCGGTTCCGATGGCTGCATGACGACAATTGCCTGCCAGTTGGCATACATGGTCAATATGATCGACCACTGTATTTAAGGTTACAGCCGAATTGTTAGGATTTTGCCTGTCCCAGTTTGGGTCTAGCATCCAGGCATCGAAAGCGGCGCCGATGACTCCGTCACGGTCAAAAACCGCTTTCAACTGTGCATCATCAAACTGGCGTTGATGTGGCACCAAGGAACGACAATTGTTGTGGCTGGCAATCACTGGTCCATCGTAATAATCGAGTGCTTGCCAGAAGGCAGGATCAGAGGTGTGGGTTAGATCTAAGATAACTTTTAATTGAGACATCGTTCTTAGCAGTGGTGGCGCCAGGTCAGACAGCCCCTCCTCAGTGCTGGTACCGCCGCAGTAACGACCAACACCGTAGTGCGATAATCCCAATAAGCGTAAGCCTTTGTCAACCCAGTCTTCGAGTTGATCAGCATCCAAAATCGGGTCTGCGCCTTCCATGCTGATAACCAAACCGAGTGGTGGGGAAGACTCAGTCTCGTTAGCTTCCCACTCTTGCCAACTTTGGACATGCGCCTGCAATGTCTTCGCAGTTTCGATAATGGTTACATGACCTTCTCTCTCCAAAGCCCGGTAGTAGGCCAACTGTCCTTCTGCTACGCCACTGGCCTGTGCTACCGAACCGTAATCTACGTCCGGAGATGGGTTGCCGGTTGATCTAGCGAATAGTGTAGCAAAACTAACAGCGATTTTTCCTCGCCTCATTTCTGGAAGGGCAACCGTGGTGGTCGGTTGGTCAGCACCTTCAGCCTTTCGGGTCTCTTGTACTGACTGAAGTAGGTTGCGATTACCTTGCAATGCGTTCCAGGATAGATCTAAATGCCCGTCAATAATAATCATATTGTCGTCCTTAAAATGTAATAGAGATACGGTCTAACTTAAATTCTAACTTAAATTTAGCCAACCAAACGGGATTGAACTACACTGTTGATGAGATTTCAGGTAAGTGTACTCACGATACCCCCTCGATTTTTTCGACCCACGCTTTGACCACCGCATCGACCATCTTTTGTCCGTGGGCAACGTTAGCAGTCCAACTATTTTTCTCTTCGTCCTGTCGACAATACCAAGGAGCGTTGTCGTCTAATCGGTCTTGCTCCACTAACTCGGGTCGAGTCGCCATCAGAAAGGAGGTTTCGTTATAACCCGCATGGTCTCCACCAGCAGGCGGACTAGCCGTCGGTAGAATCATCGGGTGAACCTCAATTTTCCCCCAAATTGGTCCCACTTTTCCCATCTGGTCTTTATCACCCCACCAACCAGGCGGATGCCCCTGCGCCAATACCTGTTCAAAGGTCAATTCAGCCGCCGCTTTTTTGAAGGTTAAAGCGAGTGGTGCTTCCATCCCTTGGTGCATAATGATGACGTAGATCTTGGCAAATCCCATATCCAAAAAATTACGCAGAATTGACTTTACATAGGTGCCGAAAGCGGCATAATCGGGATCAATGGTACCATCCTCTGGACCACCGAGCGCGTATCCAGTTGGGCCATAGTCGAATGAAGGAGCAATTAACACCTCAATTTGGTCCGCGATCCTTTGGCAGATTTCCTCTACGATAATGGTGTCGTGTCCAATTGCCATATGAGGTCCGTGTGTTTCAATACAACCGGCTGGAATAAGTAGTGGTCGGCTATTCTCGGTTGCATCTCGAAGTTGGTATGGGCGAACATGTTTTAGCTTCATTCGTTTTCCTTCCTTGATTTTTCAGTAAGCGTACTGTATCCCTTTGAGCCAAATCATCTAAATACAACACGCTTAAGGCACAACACTGTTGTAATTCCGACAATGATATGTCGCTCTTCAAAAACAGCCTCTGGCCTCGTCAAACAAACCCCTTCGCTTCGGCATATTGACCGAGGCTTCTTTTTCATCTCACTCCACTTCTGTAGGCATGATACAACTTAGATCATTAACCGCTACTGCTTCCTCTCTTCGATCTCAATAAGCATATTGCATCTGTATCCCTTTGTTTTCTGACCGACGCAGATTTTCAAATCGTTCGATATTTGACTGTTGAATCGCTTGTTGTCTTCGGTTCAAGTTCTGTCGATAGTCAGCCGATTGATCGAACCGCATAGTCTGTTTTTCTGGTGCTTGACCCTTTTTGTCTGTCATGGCTCTATCCGTTTCGGCATTACGTACTGAAGGCAGGTCAGAAGGTTTGGGCCCAATCCAATCTTGGCCTCGATAGAAAGCGTAAGCCGCCGAATCGGTTGTATCTGAGGGATGCCTTGCATTCGATTTGGCGATGACTGTTGGTCGCCCTGTCAAACCATCAACGACAAAGAGCCCTCGCATATCGGTTTGACCGACAATAAATTTCTGGTTGGCTGAGCCGATGGCTTTAAGGTGGACTTTAGGTTGGTAGTCACCGGTTTCAGCACTCTTGAGATTTAGGCGGAGTCGATCACCTACAGGTTGAACCTCCATCTCCAACGGTGTAATGAGCATTAGTCCACTGGTGAACTCCGAGGTAGATGAACTGGCCTGATCTCCCCGACAAATAATCAGATAAGCTCCAATTTGGGACAGGTCTAGTTGTACTTGTTGTCGATGCTCCAGATAGGGTGTTGGGTTGTTCAGCTTAATCTCTGTAGTCAACTGAGGTTCAACACCGGCCAGTCGAATCCGGCTCATTTGACTCAGGTTTTTCTGTCTCAGAAATAGTTTCATCAGATCGACTTGATAAATCTGCAACTGGACACGATCAATATTGCGGAGGGTTAAATCAAGGGTTTTTGGTGCATTCGGTTGTATGATCGTGACTTCTGGAATTTCCAGTTTCTGTTGCTCAAAATAGTCGATTGACTCTTCTGCATCGGGATAGGTTGACTTAACCTGGGTGTACCACTGGATGGCCTGACCAGGTTTGTTCTGCGCATGGTAAATCTGTCCCAGAATATATTGGGCCAGATTTTTATCCTCGCTACCTCCTTCTGCGATAATCTCGGCATATTGGATAGCTTGATCGAAGTTCATCTGAGCGAAGTGGGCTAATGACTGCGTGTACTGAAAACTGCTCAAGAATTCGCTGTCGGTAAAAAACTGTTGGCCTTGTTGCGACAGGTTAATCGCGTTGTCGTAATCCTCCAAATCGAGCAGGAGGTTGACCTGAGATAGCGCAGCATCATCGGCCAGGGGGTGATTTGGATACAATGTGCGGAATGTTTCCAGCCGGTGAATGGCCTGTAGACGAAGTGCGGTTGGTGTCTCTTTTGGTTTGGCTTTATTCGCTTGGTCAGCAACGGTCTGAGCCATGCCAAAGTAGGTGCTAGCGGTGACAGGGGTATCGGCATACTCCAACCACAGATCAGTGGCAAAACGGATTGAGTCGGCAAAAAGATCATGGTCGGCAATGTCACCGGACACCTTAACATCCCGCTTAAAACTAGCGTCGATAGTAGCCTGATGCACCAACATCGCCCGCTCAAACTCCTGTATGTTGCGATAGGCTTGTCCGACGATCTGAATCCGATCTAGCGGCACGTAGAGGTCCGGTTGACGTTCGCGCAAGACCTCAAAAACCTCCACCAACTGCTGACTGACATAATCATTACTATCACCCGATGTACCACTAACAAGTTCTTGAAATTGTTCTTTCGCTTCCGTAGAGTCCGTGTAGATCCACATCAACATCCGCGCCACCTGGGCTGTTTGGTGGTTGGGGTGGTCTCGACGCAATTGCGACAACAAGGAGCGTGCGTGCCTATACTTTTGGTCAGCGAAGTACCGTTGCCCCAGCACAAAGCGTTCTCTGACATTTAACAATTTTAAGTCGCGTGTCGGGTGGTCGGTAGCATCGGTCTCCATCGGCGGTGTTTCGTTTTCGACAGAAGCGATTACTAACCTCGAAGGTAGCGAAATAGACGGATTGACCAAATTGCTGGTGGGTTCGTGTGCGTTGTGATCGATAGATTGGAGCATCGTCGGTAGAGTCCGATAAACACCCGGTAAGTAGCCGGCCAATTGGTAACGAATCTTAAAGGCGGTTGACCGGTTTTTAGATTTCAGTTTGGGGTTAAGGTAGAATCGGATTTGCCCAGATAGTACCTCCGTCTGTAGAAAATCGCCCTTCAGTGACCCCTCAATCACCGATGCGCCAGCGGGAAAAAAAACATTGACAACATACTCGGTGGAAGTAGGTAGCGACAAACTCAACCGCACTTCTGCTCGTTGGCCTATGGTTAATTGCGTCAAGGTTGCGGTACTATCAACACCGATAGGTCGCCCTTGATAAGTGAGCTGTGGATAGAAGAGATTTTTCTGGATGGGCCGAGTTTTTTTTTGCTCTGACGCCTCCTTCTGGTCTTTCTGAGTTTTAGGTTCTGGCAACTGGTCGGAAAAGCCACTCAGCCTTGCGAAGTAGGTGTACGTCCCTTGCCCCTGCAACTGAAATTCGATTCGGCAAGATAATTCGCGGCGGCCCATGCCACTAACAAATAACGAAGTCGGTACGTTCACCTCGGTTGATGAAGTCTCCGCCGTTAAGTCTGTCTGAATCTCTTGGCCGTTGACCAAAATTTGCAGTTGGTAATCGTCAGCAGCAAATTGCGTTTGACCAAAATAGAGCGCCAGTGTTGCCACAACCAGGTCTTGGTGTGCCCAAAATACGTGTGTGCCCCGTTGAGACAAGAGCGATTGAATCAGATTATCAATGATTGGTTGATGGGTCGTTTCGCCAACCGTTTGCCAGGCGAGGCTGGCAATGGCTATCGTTTCGAGATCCAAACCCACTTTATCCGACACAGTTGGGAGTAGTTGCAGCACCTGGATTGCCATCTTTACACGATCCATGTTGGCCAAAGCCAGTGCGGTGTAGGCTTTAGCTTTAAGAGATAAACGATTGCGATTTCGATAAAGACGATTAGCGATCGAAAAATTGGTTGGGTCCGTTGAAACCGTTTGCCGCCCAATACCGACACGGCTGCGATTAGTGTGTCCCTCTGATAGAGCCTGGAGCAAGATAGCCGTGTTTTCATCAGACTGACGGGTCGAGCTAGCCGCAGCATTTTGTAGCGCATTCCGCAGATAGTGGTTGGCTTTGTCGATAAGGTCACGATTGAAAGCAACCCCTGTTTTTTCAGCTTCGATCAAGGCCCAGAAATGACGAGCAGAAAGTATTGGGTCGCTGCGTTGTGCACGAGTATTTTGAGTCCTCCAGCGGTTTCTCCAAATTACCCAATGCCAACCTCCATCACTGTTTTGAGTGGATACCAATCGTCCGATCAACTGTCTCAGACGAGAAGTTAATTGCGCATTGTCGGTTGGTGCGCCACCTACTTGGCGCAGATAGTATAGGGCTGAGGCAACAGATAACAGTTCCGATTTACGGCTGGGCAAAACGATCGATAACCGTTGAGACTGAAGACTAACAGGTCGATTTCCATCGACCAGATCGTAGACCAGCCGGTTGATGTCTTTTCCAATTCGAACCGATAATTTCGGATTGGTGTAGGTTCTATCGGCCGGTAACTGTAGAAAAACGGTTCGATTAGTAGCCGACCAACCCGACTTATTGTCTGCGTAAGGCACCCCCCACGGTCGAATCGGAATCTGTCGCTGAATCCGGTAAGATCGTTGGCCCGCTTCAACTGTAATCTCTAACCGCAATTGGCCACCGGACTGGTCAGATGGCGATACCACTTCGATCGGTGGTAATATGAAGTGGCTGACAGTGTGTGCGGTTAAAGTTACCGGTTGGGTAAAATTCAGATCAAGAGGTGAATCCACCTCTTGCATTTTGGCCTGGTTGGTTTTGAGGTGAATTGTGGCTGGTCCAACGAAGTCAGTTGAATTATGGACACTGATTTCGACCTGTAGCTGGTCTCCTTCAACCACGATCGAGGGTAACTTAGCTTGAAGGAAGAAATCCTGTTTAGTGACCAGGCTAGCTTTGGCTTGTCCAACAAGTGTCTCGGCCGTGCATCCATGAGCACGTAAATCCCACTGAGTGTTCTTATTTGGCAGGTGGAGGTTAACGGTTGCTTGCCCCTCTTGATCAGTCTGAATAGCAGGCATCCAAACGACCTGCTCTAACAGAAACTGGATGGTATCCTGGGCTCTTTCTTGGTTGGCGACCGCATCGGTGTCCAGTTGTCGCCCAAACTGTGCATTCTGCTTAGCCCGTCTGCCAGAGGAGGCAGCCGCTGGCTTGCGAGCCTCAGCCCTAAGCTTGCGGGCTGGAGCTAACTCTTGTTGCACAATAGACTCGTCTTCTTCGGCACTACTATAGAAAGCGTCCTCTAACAATCCTAATTTTAATTCTTGCCGCCCTCGTTGACGCTGTTCCAACTCCTTTTCTTCCACTTTCAAGCGATTGGACTCTTCACGAATAGCCAATGAGATTCGTCGGGTTGCCGGTCGATAACTGAAGTCACAACTCGACACGGTTCGCATGGCCTGTTGTCGGTAACTGCCTTGGTAAAAGAAGTCGTTGATCGGTAATAGTGGATCGGGAAACATCTGCCAAAGTAAAGATTCCGTCAACGATAGGGAGAGTTCCGCTTCCACAGGCCGTCCCAGTTGATCCGTGGCCAGAATCTCGAGTTTTGTTTCCTGTTCGGGTAGGTAAGTTACGAATTTACTATCGACCGATCCAGAGTTACTCGCTGATGGTGTGATTTGGAGGTGTAGGTCTTGTTGAACGGTGAAAGTTCGCTCTGCTTGTCGGAGCGAGGATTCGTCAATAGCCGAAATTGTTAGAAAAAAGTTGGGGTAATGCTCATGTCGTGCCTGGATGGTGATCGGGTTTTCGCCATGTTTTAGCGCCATTACCTGGTAGTCGATGATGCGGTTGCCTTCAAAAGTAATCAGTGCCAACGACAGGTTATCGTTCCGATGTTCCAGACGAGAATGGATGCTAATCGTCTCCGATTGCCCCAGTTTGAGCTGAGTTGTCTCAGCAAAGATGCGGAGTTTTACCTGGTCACTCTGGTCGGAGATAGTGAAGTTAGTGGTAGTAACCACAGGTTGGTTGAACCGGTCTCTGCCCAGAGCACGCAGGCGGTAATCGCCCCCTTTTTCCAGTTGAAAACGGAAGGTAATTTTACCTGTTTTGGGATCGGTCGTGCCGGTGATAGTTCTTACAGGAGTCTCTGCCTTTTTCACAGGTTGACCCAAACCCAGCCAACTGAGTTGTGTCAATAGGTCGTCGTCAACCGAACGGGTTATGCGGAACAGGTCAAGTCGTAGTTCTCGTCCAATAGGCTGACCATCAGGTTGGGTGGTAGAGGCTTCGATTTCGACTGTTTCCCCCGCTAAAACCACTTTGGCCCGTGGACGCAAGTGAATCCAAAAACCGACCGGGGCCAGTGACATTGTGGCCGTAGTTCCGACATTTTCACCCTCAACAGAAGCGGTGAATTGTAAAGTTTGTAGAGGCGAGGAGTTTGGTTGGTGTAGCAACTCTTCCGTTAGCAGTCGGGTATCGAAGGTGATTTGGAGTTGTCCTGTGCTATCGGCGGTTTGCGTCACCGTCTGACCATTCGGTAAAGAGTAGCGGATTTTGGCTTTGGACAGCGGTTGTCCATATGTATAGTTGACCTTAATCGTTGCCTTAATCGTTTCACCCCTAAAATAGACTTGGCGATCGAAATCAAAGGCGATTTGAATGGGTGGTAATTGAAAGTGCTTGACCAGAAATTGGCCGTTGAACGGTAACCCATAATCCGAGGATCCACCAGATTTAGACTCGTTGGCCGATTCACTCTCAGTATTCATTTCAGCTATCACTAAGATACGGTATTCACCAACAGTTGCGCTTTCGTCCAATGGCATTGAAAGCGAAAATGTGCCAAATGGGGAGAGTTCAACCGTCTCAGTATAGATCTCCCGACCTTGAGCCTCTATGATCGTTACCTGGTATTTGGCCTGTGGACGAACGACATACTTGAGATTGACATCACGAATAATTCCACGAATGAAGACGGTTTGGCCCGGTTGATAGGCCGGGCGATCGGTATAGATATAGCCTTTCGGCTTTAACCCTTTGGGCCAACTCAGATTACCGATCTGCGTTTCATTAGAGGCGATATGCCCATCTTTGATGACTAAAACGCTAACTTCGTTGGCAATCAAGGCGTTGTCAGTTGATGATTGCTGTTTTGAGTTACGGCTATTATCGAGGCGGTATACACCATCGGTTCCCGTTGTACCCCGTTGTACCGGCCTGTCAGGCAGACCGATTTGGTTTTGATTGGCGGACTCCATCAAGTCAGTCGATTGCGAAACACGGGTTGTATTTTGGCCGGTCTGATGGATTTGTCTGACTAGGACTTGGGCATTGGGTACAGGTTGTTGTTGACGCTGATCTTGGACAAAAACCAGTGTCTCGAATCTTGACGTTTTGGCGATCAATTCCAGGTCGGAGCGAATGACCAACGTCGTCGATTCCAACTCTCTATCTGAGACGTGAACTGCACAGGCCCCGGGTTGATCGAACGGAATTTGGATGCGTTGGTTAATCAAAGCAAATTTCTGGTAGTCGTCAATCTGATGCGACAAAGATTGGTTGGGCTGAATCAGGGCTAGGTCTAAATCTTCAACCCCCTTTAACGTCCCCATTTTCCGCCAATAGGCTTCTGGATTCAGGTTATAAATGTCAACTTGAACCTGCTCGATATTTCGGGTTTGAAGTCGAACCTCCACCGTTTCGCTTGATCGAAACACCCGTTCCGTTGTCAAGATCAACTGCTTCTCAATCATCTGACGCAACTGATCTTGCGCTCGTGGTTGCCATGCGCCCCAAGTCAACTGACGATAAGTATCGATGGCTTTTTGTAGATGCCCCAGTTCATTCTGGTAAATCTGACCAATCTGAAATAGGGCGTAGGACGCGGCTTCAGTTCGTGGATATTTACTAACCAATTTCTCCCAAATAGCAATCGCCATCAGGAACTTTTTATGGTTGGAGTAGATTTGTCCTTTCAGCGTTAAGATTTTAGAGATCCGTTTGTCGAGCGGAAATCGAGTTTGAAACTGATCGAGTACCTGTAACCCACGCTCGTAACCCTGAAGCGGATTCTGTAAAGTCGCGTGGCTCATTTTAGCAGAAATAATCAGATGGATACCGGTTTGAAATTCGGCGTCAATGATCCGTCGTTGTATCTCTGTCCACTGTGGACCGTTGGGGAAATCGACCAAATAACGATTCCAGCTATCAATGGCAGATGCGTAATTCTGCTGATCAAAGTAGAGTTGACCCAACTGAAATGTCGCCTTCATGGCTAGATCGTCGATCCGTATCGGCTGACCGGTCAGTGGTAGCAGTCCTAACGCCGGGTTTTCAGACGACCGTTCTTCTTTGAAGCGTCGGCTAAAATCTTCCAGGAACCGGCGATAGGCTGCAATTGCATTTGCCGTCTGTCGAGCAGATTGGTAGGCCCGACCAATTTCAAATGCCAGTTGCCCAGACCGTAATTGCTTGGGATAGTCTTGAATAAATTGGTTGGCCGCGTCAATAGCCGACGCCAGGTTTTGTTCTGGAATGTTAGACGGGGTTGACCGTTTCCCTAACCTATTAGACAAAAGGTATGTGCGTACTAATAGAAACTTAGCTCGTTGAAGTAAATCAGCTCTCCCTTCAGGCAACTGCTTTGGAGATGGTGAGATCAGGTCTTTTAGGTTTTGTCGAGCAGCGAGACGATTTCCCAGATGAATTTGACAGATGGCCAAATTGACGATCGATTCAAAAATACGATCTCTGTTTTCATCTTGACCCGACACCAGTGGAAACGCCTGCAAAAACCGTTGGTAGTCTCGCTCAGCAGTAGCGTAATCGGTTGCCAGTTGCATCATCTTACCCATTTGAAACATGACCTCAGCCTTGAGATCGGTTTCAATTTCCAACTCTAATGCTTGCTGATAAAATGAATAAGCCTGTCGGTAATCCTCTGGCATCGGCTCAGATTGTTCGATCAAATCCAGTGGGGTAACAACTTTTTGGGCAAAATCGATGTAGACTTGTGCAGTATTGTTTTTTCGCTTAGCCGATAGTAAACGATCAACTTGTGACCGATAGATCTGCTCCGCCTGTTTGAAATCTTTAAGTTGTGCGTAAGCTTTGGCTTGCAGAAAAATCGCCTTATGTTGCCACGGAGAATCTGAACCTTGCGCTATCAGCCGGTCACAAGCTTCGACCGATTTCCGGTATTGTTGATCGTAAAAATAGGCTAACGCTTGTAGGTAGTGGTGCAGATCTTGCGGATTATCAAGGTCGTCAATCCGCTGAATTACCTGCTGAAATTGCCTCGATTGCATCGACGACCTAATCTCATTAATCTGCTGAATTGAGGTGTTAACCAGCAGCCCAGAGGTGTCTTGAGTTTCGACGTTAGCAAACAGCAGGTACAAATAGAGCAATATCATGGTTCACCTCCATCTATTCGAGGTTAGGGGCAGTAGTAATATTAGTAATATTAACAGACGAATGTCACAGCCTGATCAACTTGACCTAAGAAGTACCTATAAAAGAAAGGCCAGTGCAGCGATTAACAGGCAGTAGTAAGAGAAGATAGAGAATCGACCCCGATTGATTAAGGTCAGTAGCAGTCGAAGTGCGACGACGCCGACAATAAAGGCTGTTATCATCCCAACGCCAACGGCTGTTAGGTGGTTGACGGTGGCAATATCGCCTAAATTTAAGACGACGGCCCCCAAGATGGCTGGAATCGAAAGTAGAAAGGAAAATTCGGCTGCTACGGTAGGTTGTATGCCGAGCAGCAAGGCTACCGAAATCGTTGCCCCTGACCGTGAGATACCCGGTATAACAGCAAAACCTTGAACCAAACCAAGCAGCAACGCCTGCCAAATCTGTAGCCGCCTACCTATTAACTGATGGCTGTTTTGGTCCTGGCTAGTCGGCGGTTGGCTGAATTTCCTAAATCTCGGTAGTTGTAGCAAGGCCGCTGTAATCACTAGCATAATGGCTATAGCTTTTGGATTGGCAAAAAATTGCTCCAATCGTCGATTGAACAGTAGTCCGATGATGGCGGTGGGTATCGTGGCCAACACCAGCAGGCCTACCGTTCGTTGAGCATCTGATAGTTGTAGTTTTATCGTGTCTAAGATCGACAGTTTGGCCAGCGAGTAAATCGACTTGCGGTATACGACCAATATTGCACCGAGTGTGCCCGCATGTAGCATGACATCAAAAAAGACAGCGGATTGGCCATAGTCCAATAGGTGATGAAGTAGCACCAGGTGGCCTGAACTGCTAACCGGCAAAAACTCCGTCAGGCCCTGTAATGCCCCTAATAGGATAGCTTTGAAGATCGAGCCATATTCAGAAGATACGGCGTATCCGCTAACTTCTTCTGAAATCACGAAATCGCAAAGCACGCCACCTGCACATCGCTCTCTTGATAACCGATGCGGATTGCTTTAGTGCGAATGGTCGTTGTCCCAGATGTCATACGAATGGGGCCAGTGTAGAGGTCCCAATGTTCCTCTACTTCATCCAACTTGCTGCTCTTATCTACCTGACAAGCCTCTACTTGATAAGCAATTGATGCCCCCTGGGTCGCGCAATGTAACTGAACGAATATGGGAGCCTTGTATGAACCGCCATCGTTGGCTACATGTTGGCCTAGCTCAGCGTCACGACTCGGATCAATCGGAATTATAACAGGTGTTGCCGTCTGCGGTTGCTGACCATCTGGATACCACTGCTTGACCATCACTTCTTCTGGAATTTGACCCATCTGATCGTATTCGGTCTGCCAATCGTCGAGTGTTTGACGCATCTGATTTAGCTGTCCGGCAAAAGCTGGATCTTGGGCCAAATTGTTCAGTTCGTATGGGTCGGCAGTTGTATCGTAGAGCTCTTCCTGTGATCGTTTCTCGAACAGAACCTGTTGGTCCCCCTCTAGCGCATCCTCAGCTTGAAGCCGCCACAATTCCTGCATCACAGGATGTCGATTTCGGTAAGGGATCCACAACAGACGCTCCTTGTCAGGGTAATGGTTTCGAATATACTTGAATTGCTTGTCCCGAACGGCACGCACCCTATCGTAGGCTTCGTCATACCGATCTCTGGTAGCAAAAACATATTGTCGCTTGACTTTATCTGGCCCTAAAAAGGGTTGTCCTTGCATGTGAGGCGGAATCTCCACTCCTGCCAGAGACAACAGTGTCGGTCCCAAGTCTATTAAACTGATCAACTGATCTGATACACTCTCCGCTGATAATTCACCCGGCCAGCGGACGATGAGGGGGATCCGAATCCCCGCGTCATAAGGCCATCGTTTAGCACGAGGGAGTCCTTCACCGTGGTCGCTCCAGATCATTACCATCGTATTGTCACTCAATCCGTCTTCTTCTAGCTGCCTTAGTAACTCGCCTACTCGCTGGTCGCTTCGCTCCAGATTATCGTAGTGGCGAGCTAAGGCTCGACGGGATTTCGGCGTATTCGGCAGATAAGGGGGAAGTTCAACCGAATCTGGATTGGTTTTAAGCGGTAGGTTGTCCTCCCGTTCCCACATACCACTTTCGTGAGTGCCGGTCGGATTAAAAACCGCGAAGAACGGTTGGTCTGGCGCTTTACGATTACGCCAGTGTGCGCGGCCATGACATTCATCCCAAGCCGTAATGGGGGCAGGGAACTGGTAGTCGGTTTTCTGGTTGTTGGTACAGAAATACCCGGCCGCTCTAAGGTATTCGGTAAATGTCTTGACGTGAGGGGGCGGTACAGCAGCATAGGGCGTTGGCAGTTCGGGCGTATGGCGGTTAGTATGGGTTGTCCGCATATGGTGGGTACCGATGGCCGTCGGATACATCCCTGTAATAATGGCTGACCGACTAGGTGCGCAGACGCCTGCCACTGAAAATGCGTTTGGAAACCGACATCCTTGACCGGCCAGTTGGTCTAGATTCGGGGTTCGGGCGACAGAATCCCCATAGCATCCAAATCGAGGGCTGGTATCTTCTAAAGAAATCCAGAGGATATTGAGTCTTTTCATAGTGGTATTAGGCCGAATTTATTAGTCGATTGGAACTGCGACTTCTCGTTTTTCTTCCCAAGACCTGACGATGGCGTCGATCACCCGCATCGCTTGTAGGCCATCTCGTCCACTTGGCATTGGTTCACGACCAGCAACGAGATCTTTAGCCCAAGCATCCATCCGCAAAGCAAAGGTACCGTCGAAGGCCAATTGTTCCATGCGGAAGATCGAAGGCCGGTATTCTTCAACTACTTGGTCGTCACGCCTTAAAAGAGTGGCTTTGCTCAATACATTGTCCACCACAATTTCGCCTTTGTCGCCACAAATTTCTAGCCTTTCGATAGGGTGAATAAAGTCGCTGTCCCAACTGGCCATCAATGTCGCCACCGACTCGTGAGAATCGGCTGATTCATCAGCAAAACGCACTGAAATTGCCATACTGGTATAACAGGCCGTTTCGCCTTCCGGCACAGCGTCAAGGCGAGGACGAGCCATCTGGGCACAGACCGCCATGATCTCCCCACCAAACCAACGGAGCAGGTCAACGGCGTGGGTCTGTAGTTCGTAGAGCAGATAGTATTCGCCTTTCCAAGAGTGTGTTGGTCCGCCTTGAGATAGTTTCATGTCGATATAAGCTAACCGGCCACATTCACCGGCATCAAACCATTCTCTGGCTTTGACGTAACCTGGGGCAAAACGGCGATTGTAGTCAATTGATAAATAGACGCCTTTCTCTTCGGCTTTGGCCACCATCTGTTGGGCTTCATTCAGTGACAAAGAGAGTGGTTTTTCGCACAGCACATGCTTGCCCGCTTCCAAGCACTCCATCACAGGCTCGAAGTGCAGGTGGTCAGCGGTCACCACATCAACTGCATCACACTCCTCGTTGGCTAGCATATCAGCAATTGACGGGTACCACCGCTCAATATTGAGTTCTTTGGCCCTTTTCTCGGCCTTTTCAACGTCCATGTCACAAACCGCAACTAATTCTGATTCCGGGCATGCCAAGTGTCCTTGTTGGTGGCGAAATCCGATGCCGCCACACCCAACTGCTGCAATTTTCAATTTTCCCGCCATGATACGACTCCTTCTAACTAACTTATTAGGCCCCCAGCCGGGAACCCGGTCTCAATCTAGCAAATAACTTTTGGGATTTCGTCCTCTCTTCTGTAAGAAAACAGATTCAATAGCGATTCACATCGGCCGATGTCGCACTCACGCTAACCAAGCCTCAGACCTTGTGCCTAAATCTGTAATGAAGATCCCTGTGACGATATTCTACTTTAAAGAATACATTTTTGGGGGCCGGTCTGGCAAACACCATTTCATCTACGGAAAACAGTGGTTAAAAGGGCAACCAGAAAAACCAAACCGGTCCTCTCCGGTATCCAGCCCAATGGAACCGTCCTCGATATCTAGAATGGTCCGTGGTGGTAGTATTTATGCCTGCCGGACGGCACTACAAGTCTGTGATGTCCGTTCCTTTCCAGATCTTGAGATAGGCTAATGAAAATGACGACCAGAAATAGTATCCATATAAGCTTTGGTAAAAATAATAAGATAATCCGGTTAATACAAGATTTTTTACTTCTATCTTTTTGAATTTGACCTGCACTTCATTTGAAAATAATTTTTGGTGCGATAAAGCCTATACTTAACAACATATCAAATTGCGCTTTAAAACGCAACGAAAATCGGGTATGGTCTTAGTAAGTCCCTGTTGGTTTGACTTAGAAGCCATTTCAAAACGGCCTCAATATAATCAGGATGCAAGCAAGGTGAAAGAAAACTTGGTAGATCTGAATTTCTCTTTCCCAACCAACAACCAGTCGTCGCCAGTTTGGCCGCCATGCCAAAAGTAGGCCCAACCTTCCATCGACGCCTGTAAGGCCGCAATTTGCCACCATCCTCATCTTTTTGGTCTTATTGTTTTTGTGGCCATGGCCTCTGAATTTAGCTCGACTCGAAGTACTGATACTAACAAAAGGCTTTGAGGTAGAAGATAAAAGACACTTCCTCTCTACCAGTTCTCTTTGGATCCCTGTTAGAAGAAGTTATTTCGGTTTCGTCAATCTCGTCTCAGAATGGAAATGTCTCTTGTCAATCCTCTTTGGCCGACGATTTTTGCTTCTATCCCATCGGTTCTCTTTGGCGATGAAAATCTAACGAGGCGTCCTTGAACTGGGGTTCAACTTCAGATTTTATTCTGTTCCAATGGTATTCATCGGCCGCATTTTGGAGCAATTAAAATTATTGGTGGTGAACTTCTATTTCAAAAATAGTCATCGGGTCATAGTTGAAATAACTTCAGCCAGCCACCAAACGCCTGGCCTGGGAAAATAAAATCCTGGATTTAGCCAATTCTGCCCCACCGATAAATCGCATTCCGGTTAGTCTTTAATAGGCCAAAAATCAGTGCCTTGGTCAAACATATTTTCAGCTAAATGATTCAGTCTGGATGGACATTTTCACCTATTTTATCATTTGGTAAAATAGGTGAAAACCAAGAAGCTAGAGGCGGGTTAGACGCGGAAATCCTTATCTTGACTGGATTATTGTAATTCTTGCCAAAGATCATAACGTTGAAGAAGGTAGGAAGAACGATCGAGCTTAGTAGGTTTCTTTGAATAACCGGTCTTTGTCCCGGGCACGCTCGATACGGGGCCACTCTTTAGATGATCGAGGCAGGTCTTGAATGTCCTGGATAGATAGCCCGTCTGGTAGGTTGACGAGATTAGATCCAATACTGTATAACCAAGGATAGATTCCGTACTCCATGCCTTTTAGGCCACAGAGATACATTAGAGTTGTAGGTTGATTCAGCAGAGAAACGAGTTGGTCTGCATATTGAGCCAACCGGTCTTGGACGTACATCCGTTTCCCTTGATCATTTTTTTGTTCTCGACTAATGGCTGTCACGTAGTGGAAGTTGGAATGACGGTCGGCAAAATAGCGAAATTCATCGTCGTACAGAATATCAGTAGAGTACGGAACGCCAAAGAATAGCCAAGCCTCCTTTTCAAATCCCTGGTTGAATAACTCAATCAGCATTCCTCGGTAGGGGGCGATACCTGTGCCGGTAGCAGCAAATACGTAATTGTAATCCAGGGGATTATCCGGTAGCAGAAAACTCTTACCCACTGGCCCGGTGATCATCACTTGATCCCCGATAGCAACGTCGCAAATATAGTTCGAGGCAGCCCCCATCACCAATTCACCGCTTTCGATATCTTCACTAATTTCCCGTTTGATACAAAGAGAAATTGTGTTTCCTTCCCAATCGTCTCCCCAGCAAGTCGAAGCAATCGAGTACAAGCGGATCTTTCTGGCCAATGTGCCTTTGCGAATCTGATTGTGTGCTAGATTGAACTCAGCATTGTGGAATCGGCCAGTTGGGATAACGCCCACACTTTGTCCGATACGGTATTTTCTCGCCATTTGACTGGCGGAGATATCGAGTACAACATGCCAGCAGTAATTGGGACTGGAGAGGTCAGAAATCCGGTACTTATCGACAACGGTAGCCGACAACGGTTCTTTTTGGGTATAAAGGTTAAGTGTTGTTTCCGGAACCGGGGAAAGGGAGATATGCCCTGGTCTTTCGAGAGTGGGCTTGGACAACTGTTACCCCCACAGTGGAATTTGATAAGGCTTGAGTATAGCATTTGGGTTTTTGAGTGTCAAAGATAAAGTGAGGCATATAGGATTACGGAAAATCTCTTGACGAAGCCCAACGAAAGTATAACCTTTCTATTATCCCAGGCAAAGATAAAGATTGACGAAACGAAATAAAGTGGCTACAATGGAGAATAGAGCTAGATCCAACTTTTCAATGGAGGTCTATAACCGGAAGATGGCTTATTTAACAGCCGAAGACAAAGCGTTTTTCAAAGAAAATGGATTTTTAGTCGTTCGGGATGCTTTAAATCCACAGGTGGTTTCAGAAGCCCAAGATGTTCTGTGGAGCCATATGGGGCAAGTAAGCGAGGAGATTGATCGAAAGAGACCGGACACGTGGATTAACAAAGGCTATCACGTCCTTAGATGCGGAAGTGAAGCCGAAATCAAGAGATTGGTTTATGCCGATCCGGTGTTTGCGATGGCAGAAGAACTGGTTGGCAAGGGACTTCTGCATACAGATGGCGGGGCTGGACCGCACGTCAATTTCCCCAGAGATGAACAGGAATGGAATCCGCCGAAGCACGGGCATTTAGACGGATATCACACCCTCTCCAATGGTGTTCCGAAAGGCACAGTCAGTCAATTTACTCTTGGTGTAGCGGTCTATTTGAGTCAGATTAATGCAGAAGGTGGCGGGTTTACTGTTTGGCCTGGTAGTCATAAAGTATGGGGAGAATTCTTCCGTTACCACGATGTAGATTGCTTACCGGGTGGCATCGCGCCTTTCGACCTTGGTGAGAGTTACGAATTTACGGGGAAGCCGGGAGACGTATGCCTGTGGCATAGTCTCTTAACCCACACAGCAGGACACAATATTAGCCGGAACGTTCGGATTGCCTGTATTGCCCGTCCACGTCGAAAGGATCTGGATCAAATCCGGTACGATTTCCCCAAGGATATGTGGAAATACTGGGAAGGTATCAACTGATTGACTTCCGACTTTACGTTATAACGGACCGACGAAGATGCCACCCTACACCACTATTGGACCAGGTTCAACGGCTTCTCGATTTGGGGGTTTCCGCCGTTCAACTCAGGGAGAAAGATCTGCCCGAATCGGAATTTCGGCAACTGACTGAATCGGTTCTTCGGTTAGCAAACGACTATCAGACAAAGGTTTTCGTCAATTCTCATCTGGAACTGGCACGCCAAACTGGCGTTGATGGCGTTCATCTACCAACCAAGTTGGTAGATCTTATTGGAAAGGCCAAAGCCAACGAGTTACTGGTCGGTAGTTCAGCCCATTCTTTGGCCGAAGCACAACAACAAGAGAGGATGGGGGCTGATTTCGTGACGTTTAGTCCGATCTTTCCCACCCCAAGCAAGCCTGGGCATGTGATCGGCGTGGAGAGTTTGGCTCAGGTTTGTCAAAAACTGGAGATTCCTGTTTTTGCCTTGGGAGGGGTAAAAACAAACCATATTACAACCTGCCTTCAGGCAGGTGCGCACGGTGTAGCCGTGATGTCGGGTATGATGTCCACAAAGCAGGTGATTAAATCCTATATGGAGGGATTCGAATGAAAATTGGTGTGACACAGATTATTTTGGGAAATATGTCGGTGGATGAAACTATTGATCTCTGCCAAGTTGCCGGTTACGAAGCAGTCGAGTTGACCGTCAGAGAAGGAACGGATCTACACCCAGATCTCAGTGAATCAGAACTGAAATCCATCTCTGCTAAATTTTCAGCCGCCAACATCGAGATTAGCAGCATCGCTGGCTTAAAGGGTAACTTACTGACCTTGGATAACAAAGAGCGGAATGAAGGGAAACAGGCACTGGCACACGGTCTCGAAATTGCCGGGATCATGGACGTCAGTGCTATTCTGGTTCACCCGGGACAACTGACTGTCGACGGTACTTATCAAGCGGTTTGGGGCAACCTAGTCACTGACATTAAAGGTCTAGTTGATTTAGCTAAGCGAGAACAGGTGGCAATCAGCCTGGAAAATGTGTGGAATAAGTTTCTACTGAGCCCGAAGGAGATGCGGGAGATTATCGACGAAATTGACTCCGAGTGGGTCGGTGCCTATCTAGACACCGCTAATATGATGGCCTACGGCTATCCTGAACAGTGGATTCGTGAACTGGGGTCTCGGATTAAGCGCGTTCATTTTAAGGACTTTAACCGGCGTGAGCATCGCTTTGTCAATCTGCTGGATGGCGATACCGACTGGTCAACCGTAGTGGTTGAACTTCGCCAGGCTGGCTACGATCAGCCGGTGATCCACGAAGTGGGTGGAGATCGAGATGCTCAGATTGATCTGGCGCGGCGTATGCGACAGATCGTAGCTATGTAGGCCCGGAACGAATATTCTATTCTTTACTATGGACTATGGCTCATGGTTCGTGGTTATGAGCAATACCTCTTGGATACCATCGTACGTCTTGCTTGGGCCGAGTGTTTACTCCAGAGATTGGCGGACAAAACAGCATAATCAAAGCGACGGTATGCTTGCACAAGAGTGAGCATAATAGGTTGCAAGGATTCGGTTTAGGTTTCGAGTAATGTAGCTCTTTCGCTGGGGAGAACATAAAGTGGCTATAACTTGGGCTTAGCATTAAAGCGGTAAATTAATCGGTTAATTAAAAAATCTCAGAATCAAACACCCACAAATCTGGAAGGTCGTAACATCTTGTCACGACCTTTTTTATTGCCCGTATTTCCCTCCTAACTAAATCCATATTCGCTGTATCACAAACAGAGAACCCCACTGTGAGAACGATCGAGTGTTAACAGGGCCAAGTGCAACTTAGTTAATAGTAGCCCTCGCGAGTGGGTAACTTGTTAGCGTAGCAACTTTTACACTCCTAGATTTAGTCAATGAGTGTGTTTTTCCTTGGCCACAAAGATCATCAAGACGCCGACAGTCGCACCAGAAACAGGGGTAACATGGCTTGCCCTAGCCAGCTTTTCCGACATACCCTACCTAGCTGCGAGTAAGGGAAATAACCTTAGTGCGGACACCCATAGCTTTTCACCAATCCTAGTAACTTGTTAACCAGGATTGCGTTTCTTGTGTTAGAGGGAATTTTGATGATTCGTAGCGTGAAGTTGAAGGTTGAAGTTAGTTGCTGTGCGGTTTTTGGCGTTGACACTACATAAGCGGAGTGATATATTTCCTTTAACTGAATGGCTTCTCAAATGCTATAACTGGGATCAATGCCTACCGATGAATCACACAAAACAATTAGGGTTTTTGTTGACATATTGGCTGAAAGTAACCGGTCAGAGTTGTTTTTTAATTTTGACGGTATTCTGGCTGATTGTAACGCCAGAGTTCGTCTCCACCTGGTCGCAAAGCCTCGAACTCGTAACGGGTACGTCTGGCTTAGCTCAGGCTGTTGCTACTGAAGGTAATTTTGTGTACCTCGGTGCCGGTGCACAACTTTCAGTATTGGATATAGATGATCCGGTACAACCTATTTGGAAAGGAGCGCTCTCTTTACCCGATACTATCCGCAAGATTGTTACACAAAAGAGCGGCCCTAAAACTTATGCTTACCTGACACTCGGACCTGCTGGCTTTAGGGTTGTCGATCTGAGCCAACCAGACAAACCTATTTCGCTCTCCAGTTTGGCACAATTTGGGGTGCTGGAAGATATTTTCTTTGAGGAGGGTCAGGCCTATGTGGCTGATTTACAAGGCGGTTGGCACATCATTGATGTTAAAGATCCGGTCGAACCAATCTTGCAGTCCAGTTCACTATCTTCCTTAGCCGTAACGGGCCTTCATGTTCACCGTAAAAAATCGTATATCGTGACCCAGTCTAACGGTGCTGTTAATAACAGTGGCCTCTACATTTATGATCTGTCTCTGAAAACCAATCCTGAACGGCTACAAGTAGATCTGAATGACACGTTAACACCCGACACCGTGTTGGATGGATCCGCGCGACGAATTGTGGTCAGAAAGTTTGAGAACCAAACCCTGGCTTTCATCACCTTAGGAGCAAACGGAGTTCAGGTCTTAGATGTAACCGATCCAACTCAAATTACAGAAGTCGACCGGATCGGAATTCCTGACGCCTGGGATCTCGAACTGGGTGACAAAGACAATGAGCTTTATATCTCTAATCAGTATCTTGGGCTCTATATTTTCGAGGACGCAACCAATACAGGGACGGCTCTCAATCAGGCTTGGGTCGACTTTATTCCTGGACCGACCTTCGCTTTTACAGTCTCCTCTACCAGCAAACAATTAAGCCTCTACACTGTTGATGGTTTAACTCAACTAACCATTTTGGAGCGTGATTTAAAGTTACCAATATCGTGGAAAGTCGTTGGTAATGGGCGAACTTTAGGCACGGTAGAAGACGTAACCATATTCTCTTTAGCAGGACAGCAGATAATCGCCACAGCTAATGGCCTCAACGGCGTTGCACTATTCAACATTGACTCTTCAATAATAAAAGCCGGTGATCTAAAAGAGAGTAAAGATAAAATCACCTATCTCGACAACAATACCCCTGTATCTCGCTTGCAATTCGTCCCAGAAACTGGGCTACTATACATTTTTGATGACGGCTTGACCATCGTTGACCCAGCACAAAATAGTAAGGTTTTGAGCCAAATATCTTTCTCGAGCAGACCTCGTGGCCTGGCCTACGTCCCATCTACCACTCCGACCGGTATTCAGTCGTTCACTTACATTGCAGGGGATGGCATTGAGGTCTACGATCTAAGCAACTCATCTAGCCCACAACTTATCAAATCCATTCCAATTCAAAATGTTGAAGATCTCTTTTTATTCAGAATTGACAACCGGCCTATGCTCTGCTTGGCATGTGGGAAAGATGGAATCCGGATCTTAGACGTTACTGATCCGTACCAGCCGACGACAGTGACAGTATTACCAACCGTTGCCAGCGGCTTCAGTCGGCGAGTCATTGTAGAGGGCCAACTGGGATTTATAGCTGACGGTTACAGCGGAATGAGAATTATTGATTTGGCTGATCCAGAGCAACCGATGGAAATTACTCGCCTTAAGACTTCGAGTTCGGTACAAGACTTGGTTATCGATGGGGAGATCGTTTTTATAGCCGATGCCAATCATGGAATACAGATGGTGAATATCAGCGACCTGGGGCATCCTCAAATTATCGACAATTACGATACTGCAGGCTCGGTACTAGCCCTCACTCAGCCTATCTCTTCCTCACAAATTCTGGTGGCTGATGCTGGTAATGGGTTACAGGTACTATCGGTCAACCTGCCGCTGAACGTAAGATCGCCCGTCCTCACCAGCATCACGCCGAGAGAGGTGTTAGCTCAAGAACAGGTTACCATTCAAGGGCATCACTTTGACACTGAGGCCACCGTCGAGTTTGGCCAGGTCACAGCCAACAGTGATAGCATAGAGTGGATTTCGGCCAGTGAGATTCGAGTTGCTGTGCCAACTGGTGTAGTAGAGGGTTGGGTGGATCTAACGGTTACCAATTCGGACCAATTGAAAGCTATCTTTCCCTCAAGAGTAAAGATAGTAGGGAAACAGGCACGGATTTCCATTGTCTCCCCGACCAATCCAGATTTGGAGTTAGAGAAGATCGAGTTTAATACCATTCCGCTTGGTGCTGATAGACCACCGATTGTGCCTATCCAAATTAAGAATAAGGGGGCAGCCAAATTAAAGATCCATTCAATTGACTTTCCGAGTCGAAAGTTCTCTTCTCAGCCGGTTCCCCCTTTCATTGTCGATATTGAGGAAACCGAATCGGTAACGATTAGCTTCCAACCAACCTCCATTTTGAAGTTGGAAGACCAGATAACTATTAACTGGACTACCGATGGACAGGACACGTTGGAAGTCAGAGTCCTACCGGTTTCGTTGACGGTGACGGGAAAAACCGAGTCTTTTACTGTCTTGGGCATTGGTCGGCATATTACGGATATTGGTGGTGAAATAGTTGAAACCGCTTACGTGGAGAGAAACCATACCATCCAGATCCAAAAGACGGGGTACTCACCAATTGTTAGTCCGGTCAGATCCATTACCAGCGGTAGCGCCTACACCTATATCGCTTCCATCGACCCAAACCCAGAGACGGGTTATGCTCCCATTGAGATTGGCGATACGATCGAGGTCGCTGTTAACTATCGAGATCCAACTATACCACCTACGCCTGACACAGTAGCAGAGGACAGTGTCTTGATCCCGGTTCTCAAGTATAGCGTGGATGGTGGCGAAGATGTCGATGGGGACATTAAGGCCTCAGTCTCAGTCAAAGAGTCACATCTAGCCCGGAGGGAGATCCGTGTCGATTTCAAAATTCCCTTTCCAAAACCCAAGATTACGGACATCTCGCGCATTGATCCCAACAACCCGAACCTGAATGATCCTAGTGGGGGTGGAGGAACGCCTATCCGCCTTCACGGGATAAACTTTCGCCCAGGTCTGACAGTGAAGATTCAGACCGGAGATGTCAAAACTCTCTTGACGCCTGCTACACAGGTCGAATTGATTTCCGGGACTGAAATGCAGGTCATTACGCCAATCGGGATGCCTGGAGCAGATCGAAGTGTGGTGGTGGTCAACATTGATGGTCAAGAATCAGATATAGCCAGTCTGCAAACATACACCTATAATCAAGTAGAACGAATCGCTATCCTTAATCCAGACGCACCGATACAGACTTTATTGGATACGCCGGTGTTAGCGGAAAGTACACCGTTAGCAGTCCCGATTGACACCTCCAGAGAATTAAAAGCTATCGGTTTCGAGAAAAACGGCGATCGAATTGAGCTTCAAGATCCGGTCTGGGAAATTATCGGCAATTCTCGATACGGCGGAATCACAACCAGTGGAGGGTTGACTACGGGTAAAGAGAAGGGGGATTTTAAAGTTCGTGTTACTTACGGACCTAAGTTAAGTGTAACCCAACCCGTCACTGTGACCGCAGGTATCCCAGCCAAAATTGAGTTTCTGGTCGCGGATCCTGAGAAACTGACGACTTCGACTAAAGAACAACCTACCAGTACCACAATTAAAGTCAGGGTGATCGATAAACTGGGTAATCCGGTGATAGACTTGCGTCCTGCAGGTGAGGATATAGATACCACCAGTCTGGAGAAAACACTCCAATTCAGTGCTAAATATACTGAAGACCTGGTGGGTGATAATCTAAACCGGCCGGTTGGTGAGTTTGTCAACTTTGTCTCAAATGGGGACGGTACATACCAGATTACTTATATCACGCCTAGTGACCTGAAAGTATCTAGAGGGGTTTCCATTGTTGCTAAAGCTTTTAACTATCAACTTCAGGCCGTCAAGCTCAGTCTCTATCTACCAGCTAAAGTTCTGGTTATCCGACCTAAACAAACGGTGATCCTTGACCTATCAACGGTCGAAAATTTAGAGATTCCCAATATTATAGATTTCCGGCAACGAGTTCAAGCGGCCAAACACCTTCCGGATCTGAACAAAATCTTAAAGGGTGAAGGGCTGGCAACCAAGCATCCTCTACTGGTAGTAACAGAAGACCGGGCGGGTAACTTTCTAGAGGCGGTACCCGTTAATCGTTCCGCTGATGGGGAACGATACGAGGTAGCAGAGCCGGAGATAGAGCAGTTGGAGGCAACATCTCTACTGCGCCCGGCTCCGACCAGACCCGGTCCCGAATCCAGTTCGGTTGAATTTCCGGTTTTTATTACTGGCTTTCCTGTTTATAAAGATCCGGAGCACGATGTTGAGCGTGATCTCGTACCGGCAGTTATCCAAGAACGACTATCTAGACTTGAGGCCAATGGGCAGGCATCCAAAAAATTTATCATTCAAGGGGTGGATGATAAAGGTAACTTTGTTACCCATAAGAAGCTAATTCTGTCGAGCGGGTACACCTACCTGCAGATCGGCCAAGAAGATTTACAAATCTCGACCACCGTCGGCCAGCTGGTTGATGGTCAACAAGCTGATAACGGTTATCAATTTACGTACTTGGCTTCAACTACTCAACAGCGTAAGGTTCGCTTAGAGGGGCGGGCTATCAACGTAGCTGGTTCCCTCGACCTGCTATTGGTTAGTGGAGAAACGACTACTATCGACTTCCGTTTTCCCACTTCACCGGAGTCCAGCCCCCAACTCCCGGCTGATGGCCAATCTAAAATTGCGTTTAATCTGAGGATGATGGATCGTTATGGCAATCCCATTATCCTAGGCAATAATCCTATCTCATCGTCACCGCAAATTGAATTCGTCTTAAAGGTGGGTAGCGGAGCTACCTCTACTGCCAATGGTACTGAGGAAAAGTTTTTTTTGCCAGCCGACCTCGATATAGACGCTGACAGGCTAACTAGTTTAGGACGAATTCAGAACTTTGTCGATCTCAAAAACGGTTCTTACACCGCCGAATATGTTTCGGGCACCAAGATAGGGCCAATTACCCTCCAAGTCAAAAGCGGAAATGCCGTCACTGAAACTCAGATCAATATTCTCCTGGGTGAGTCGGCACGAATCGAACTCCTCAATCTCCAAACGCCTGACCAAGTCAGAGGTAAGCTCTCTGCTCCACAAGATCCATCGTCACCCACTAATCCTTCAAGCGCGACGTTTTTCCCGGCAGGTAATCTCCCAATTGCGGACGGGAATCCGATAGATCTATTCTTGGCCGTCACAGATGCGCAAGGTAATTCCGTAGGTCAGCTTACACTAGCGGTTAACGCCGATAGGGGGCAAGCTGGAGAGACGGTTCGAGAAATCCCAGTTCAGGAGATTGCTCCCAACTGGAGCAACGAGGCAAAAACATCGAAGATAAAAAGCTTATATCAGGTAGAATACGATCCACCGATTTCGACAGACCCAGTTAAAATCACGGTTAGGGCTAATCACAGTAGTAGTAGCGTGGTTCGAGATTTTGACTTGCCTGTCCTGCCGAACCAACCCTCCTCGGCCGAATCAACGATCACTCTTGGTGATCAAGGACACGTGCCGCCGGCTGATGGAATTGAGTCAGTAACAGCAATAGTGACCATTCGCGACAAGAATCAGAATCTGATTCCGGATCAGGCGGTACGCTTGGTAGTGGAACAAAAACCGCCGGCGGCGATTCCGGTCGTTACGCCCGACAGTGAAACCACAGGTGCAAACGGTACTGCGACTTTCCGCCTTAAGCTCAAGTATGCCGAAATCCAAAAAGATGATGTGCTGAAAGTTCAGGCAGAATTGACAACAGATGATACAGCTTTTCAACCGCCGACGGCCTTGGTAGCATTTAGTTCGCCACAAATTGCTCAGATTGAGTTTATCCAATTGCCAATTGGCATTCGAGGCAATGGTGAAGCTGAAGGAGAAATCTTTTTCCTGGCCAGGAACGAAGTCGGTAAATCGATTACCGGAGCGGAGATTTCGCTTTATCTGGATGATGGTGAAATCGTGAAGCCACCAACCCCCACAGGAGACGGTTCTTACCGGGCTATTTATCGTGCCCCCGACCGAAGTGGTATGGTGACCTTAACGGCACAAGCCGACAGTGAAGTCCATCAATCTAAAACATCGCCTCAAATGATCAACAACCAGTTCAAGGTTTTAGCCGGTGATGTTTCACCTACCATGTCGTGGGTGACAATCTCACCCACGACGATTTTAGCCAATGCTGACGAGGTGACCAGAATTACCGTCAAATTGATGGATAAATGGGGAAATCTGATTGCGGATCAACCTGTCGAACTCTCTGTCCCCGACTATCCGCAGGAGGTGGTCATCATACAGCCAGGTCGGACTGACGGCAATGGCACTGCTATTGGTACTATCCGCTCTGCCAGGGTTTTCCGGTTAGGTCAGGATTTACCGATCGAAGTTGAAGTTAAAGCTAAAGCTATCTCTAACGTTGAAGACACGGCTTCAAATGAATCCGTGTCGGGAACAGAGGGATCGTCCGTTGCTAGTGGAGGAAATGAAATTCCGTTGATCTCCAAGGGTAATCGATTGATCGTTTTTTCATTAGTTCCACCTACTCCCAGATCTATTGTCTTAGATTTCAAAGATGCGGACGGCAACCCGATTGAATCTTTACCGGCTGATGGCATAAGTCAAGCTACACTTGAAATTAATGTTCTAGATGCGGTCGGGAATCCGGTTGCTCCTTTAGAACCGGATCTGATCTTAACCGCTTCAGCGGGGCAAATAGGACAAGCCGAAAATCCCGGGGATGGCAGCTACCGCGCTGCTTTTACCGTACCCGATCGCCCGACCAGGCCTGGTCAGCCGGGTGTGGTAATCGAGGCAAGGGTGGCGGTAGTTGACAGCGCGACCAACTGGCTGAAAGGCATCTTTCAGTTGCCGATTGATCAAATCGACTTTGAACCGCCAACGTTCGGGGCTGAAACCGTTAATAGTAAGGAAATCCGGTTAAACTTCAATGAACCCGTGGTTGTCGATGGGGTCTATTCTGAACTGATGGCGGAGAACTGGCGAGTAGATGAAAATCCTGTTGATCGCATCACTCCCATACGGACTGGCATACTTGAGTCCAATGCCCCTGCCAATAGGTTTCAAGTGATCCTGGTGACACCGATTGTACCAGATGCAATCCCCCTGGTGTCTTACCAGTTGATGAAACCACTGCCTGAAATTAATCCAGGTAGTAATAATACCGATGTCGACAGGGTCGCGCCCTCCTTTGAGACGAAAGTTCTGAATACTGACGAGATCGAATTAATCTTTAGCCAGCCAGTAGACATGTTGACCGGAGCCGTCTTAACAGCCGAGAATTGGGCCATCGACGGTCAAGTCGCATCTGGAGTGCAACTAGGGGCTGAAGGTCTAACACTACGCCTAAGCTTGAGTGAGTCGCTGGTCCCGGTTGCTACTCCCAACGAAGAGCCATTACTATTGGGAGAATATCAACCAACCGTTGAGTACCAACCGGCATTAACTAAAGAAGAGGCCAAAGGGACGAGTGTGGTGCCAGACTCACCTTTAGAAACCGTGGGAGCTGTTCAAGATCTGTCTGGCAATCTATTGCCGACGATGAGCGTAAAAGCAGCAGATAAAATCCCCCCTAGTTTTCAGGTGCAAATCACCGGTTCCAATCAGGTCTTACTTACGTTCATTGAACCAGTTCAGCATTTCGATCCTAGAGAAGGTAACGGCTGGGTGATCAGAATCGGCCCGTTTGAAGACCGACTGGCTGAGTTTATCAAAGATTTTGAACCCATTCCCCCGGAGGCAAATATAACGGATCTTGTTTCTGACGCCGCTTATCGCCGATGGATAATTAATTTTAAGCCTGAATACGACGAAAGTAGACCCTGGTTCCTACCGTTTAGCCCAGGTCGAGAACCAGATCGCGTCACGTTTCAGTACCAAGCCAAGCGGAAATCTGCCGATTCGCTGAAACCTAGTGATAGAGGTGGTAATCCACCTACCCCCGAGGAAATAGAGGCTACCTTCAAAGAGTTACCCGATATCATTCTCTTAGACAAGAAAGGAAATCAGTTGGAGACAGGTAAGCCCGTAACCGTTTCGGAAGGTCAAACCATGGACTTAGACCTGATTGTAACCAATGATCGATTACCTGGAGAAGCCTCCGTCGAAGATGGGGTCTCTTCAGTAGAAGAGACCCCGTTTTCTATTACTACTCCGCAGGACAGTAAAATAGTGAATGGTAAGTCTTTTACCGACTTAGAATCCTACAAGGACACTTTGAGCGACCAAGCAAAAATTGATTGGGTTAATGGTTTTACGGCCTCGTTGCTTCGACAAGAAAAGAAAGAAGGGGTAGAGAAAAATTTCTTGGCCCAGGCCTACACGGTTGAGTTCGGTTACAACATTGCAAGCGCTAATATACCTCAAAAGACCTATCCGTTTATAGTTTCAGTTGAAGATCAAAGTTTCCCTAACCAACCCGCCACTAAATCTATCCAGTTCGAGGTGGATAATCAAAGCCAGGCCGAACAGGTTAAAATTTCCATCGCCAACGATAGACTGGTGTCCGATGGCATACAACAGACTCAAATTATAGTCAATGTTACTGATTCAGAAGGAAATCCGGTCAACGACGAGAAAGTTATCCTAACGACCGCCGATGGCCGTATATTTCCGACAGGTCGGCTGGATGAAGAAGGCAATTATTCTGGGACTTATACTACCGATAAAGACCGGATTGGGGATGTCATTATTACAGCAAAAACCTCCAAAGAAGAGGTCTCCGCACAAACGCAAATTTTTCAGTTGCCGGAAGAGCCGAAGACCGTTCATCTCAGCATCCCAAACCCCGAGGTGCCGGCAGATGGGAAATCAACGACCAACCTGATCGTAACTGTCAGAGACGCTAAAAATAGGCCGATTGACGAAGTGGAGATTGAGTTTGAACCGCCAAAGTATGGCCAAATTTTTAAGTACCAAGCGGATGGCTCTTCGGCCAATCATGCAGGTCGGACAGACGAAGGTGAAAACAGTACAAAGATCGAAAATAGTAAGGGCGAAGACAGTGAGATTGAGAACTCTGACCTTCAGTCGGCGGCTACTCCTTTGGGACGGCTAACAGGAAAACATTTAGCCATTTACCAGGCACCGGCTGAATTTCTGCCGGAGAGAGAGGCGGTAAAAATTGTAGCCAAGGTCGTACCAGTGACCGGTGGCCCCCCTTTAATCGGTGCGGCTTCTCTAACCCTCTATCAACCCAATCGGATACCAACGCTGGTCATCAAAGATGACATCGGTGAAATATCGGGTGATACCCTCCGTGCGCCTGTCTATGAGAACACAAATCTGAAATTGGAACTGGTTGTGACCGATGAAGACCAGGATCCGATTACCCTATACGCTGAGAATTTACCACCAGGGGCGGTTTTAAATCCTAACGGCCAGTTGGAATGGAATCTAGGGAGCCAGATTGTTAAAGCCAACGAGAGCGAGAAATCCTTTGATGTTATCTTTCATGCAACCGATGGACGAGGGGGGAGTGTGTCTCGCCAGTTGAAGGTCACAGTTAAGCATCAAAGCGCCGCTAAGCAAATCCGCCTCTTTGCCAACCCGAATCGTTTGGTGGTTAGTGAGAATGGTAGGTCTTTATCAACAGTTCGAGCGATTCTGATCGATGAAAATGGGATTCGGCAGCCAAATGAAGCACTGAGGATTACCGCTCGATTTACGCCTGATCTCCCGACCGAACCCGGGGACACTCTAATACCATCCGTCGGCGTTTCATCGCCATCTTTGGAGACAAAGACAAATGGCGATGAAGTAGCAGTAGATCTAGAGGTGGTCGAAGAGGGGGCCGGTATTTACAAAGCGACTTTTGAAGCCGGAAACCGATCAGGTCAAGTGACCGTTCAAGCCGAAATTGACGGTACGACCAACAAATCCAAACCAATATCGATTGAGATTCTACCGGACAAGTTGAAATCATTGGTCATCAAAGGCCAAGATCCGGAAAACCCAAAACCGATTTCACTGAGAGCGGGTCAAGCCAAACTCTTCACGGTCTTTGGGCAAGATCAATATCAGAATCCATCCACTCAAACCGGTTTGCCGGTGCAAGCACCGATAAACTCCTCTTCTACCAAAGAGGATTCTACTCCCGACTCCCAATTGGTGCCTACCAAATCGATTTTCCAGTGGGAGGTAAGTGGTGGAATTGGTGAAGTGGCACCCGGACAGTCCTCTGACCAATCTGGAGGAGAGCATTACCGGTTTGTGGCACAGCGAGTTGGAGAGGGCGACATCGGATGGTTTGTACTGATTAATGGGGAAAAAATAGAACGGAAAACAGGTAAAATTACGGTCACGTCGGGGCAAATAGATAAAGTTCTAGTTACCATCGTCGAATCGCCTGAACAAATGCAATTGGTTCCGATTGGTGAAACCCGAACACTAGAGGTCACAGCTGAAGATGCTTTCAATAACCCTGTATTTTTAGATAAAGAACAGGTCTCTCAGTGGACAGTATCAAACGATATTGGTGTTCTTGATACAGACTCCTCGCTAACCAGTCAACCACTAGCGATATTTACCCCCAGACGTATTGGTTCTGGACGAGTTTCAGTCACTATCGGTGAACTAAAGGGAGTCTCTAAGTTAATTTCAGTTGTTACTGGACCTCTACAAAGCATCCAGATTCAAGCTGTAGATCCTGCACGACAGAAACAGGATCCAATTGAATTAACAACTGGCGATCAGATCAAATTCGCTATTCGTGGTTATGATGAAGCTGGCACTCAACTGCCCGTCCCTAAGGCCGCAACCGAGTGGCAAATCGTTGGCCAAGCTGATGATAATACATCGACACAGATAATCGGTCAGGGAAATTACGACAGTGGAATCTACACCTTTGAGGCCACCACCGTTGGCCAAGGCCATGTTAAACTGATTTTTATGCCACCAAGTGATGCCTCTTCTAAAGAAAAGGTGCTCTTGAATGGCGTTATTGAGACTCAGTCAGCGAAAATGGCGGTTTCGGCTGGACCGGTCCACGCCTTGAGAATAGATCCTAAAAATACGACAGCAATAGCGGGCGAAACGATCAAATTCACCATTATTCCTCAGGATGCCTATGACAACCCGGTTTCGTTAGAAAAGCCTGAAACCTCTAAATCAACGGCAGATGCCGCCGAGAGCCAAGCTCGTCCCAAGCAAAAGGCCGAAATTCGACTGCAATTGGTAACGCCAACCGGCGAGCAGGATCTTCAACCGATTGGCAAGATTCTGGAAGACTATCAATTGAAAGTCGAGAAAACCGGAATTGGTCAGGTCAAAGCCACACTGATTCAACCTGAGTTGGAGGAACTACCTTCTCACAAACAACCACCCCGGATCGAAACCTATGCACAGATTACGGTTGAGGCGGGGCCGATTATCAAAATAGAAGTCCGTCCTAAATCAGAACAGGCCGTTGAGGTCGGTAAATCGATTCGATTTCGGGCTGTTGGGTTTGATGAACTTGAAAACCCAATTCAACTAAATACAGGCTTGGTCTGGAAATTAGACGGACAAATCGGAGATATGGATACTGCAGTAGTAGGTAAGTTAGATGTCAAGAGATCAGGCCAAGCCAAAGTTGAAGTCACCTACACCCCACCGGATACAGATAAACAGTTTGAGGCCGTATCAGGTGAAATTTATAGTGGACCGGCAATTGCGATTCACTTCACTAAAACCCAGCGACCTAAAACGGTTGGTGGTGCAGGGAAAGGAATGCAATTGGTACTACCAGTTTCAGCAGCAAATGTGCCTCTACCTTTCGTTCTGTTGAGCGGAGCGCTAACCTTGGACTATCCTGCTGATCTTCTCCAGTTTGAAAAAACGAAAGTCGTTGGTGGTTACACCGTCAAAACTACTTTGGTCAGACCTGGTGTCTTGACGATAACGTTCGAGTTGAAACTTTCTCCGGCCACTCGTCAGCCTGGAGCCCCTGTCTATTTTTCAGATCTGATTTTTACGGCTTTGCCGGAAGCTGTAATCGGTGCTAAGGCTCCAATTGAGGTGTCATCACTTCAATTGGAAGGGAGTAAAGGGTTAATCCCCTCTACAGCCCCGAAGTTAGACTTCCATATCCTCCCGGATGTAATAGTCGAAATAGTAGAGATGTTGCAGGCAACGTCTCCGGTTGGCGCGATCGAGGGAACACCGGCTCCCAATGCGGAAGTCAACGATCTCATTGCCTCTACTAAACCAAACGAGACTATGACTTTTGACCTTGGAGTTAAGTTGCCGGATTTAGTACAACTTAAACTGACAAAAGGCCAGATTAACTTCAAACAGACACCTGAAATCGCCAGCTTTGAGCTTTTAATCCCAACTTTACCATCAACCGATCCGGTGCCAACTGAAGTTGAAGCCCCTGCCCTAGAACCAGAGGCTAAACCAGAAAAAGAGATCGAGGAACCAGTGGAAGGGCCTCCCCCCATCAGACTAAAACCAATCTCAAAAGGACAAGCCGTTGCTATCGACAACTGGCAGGCGGCTTTTGGTGAAGTAACCAAGTTTACGACTGTTGCTCAACTCAAAGTCACGATCAGTGCTGGTGCACCGGCCAAAACATTTTCCCTTCCTATCACTGCGACTTTTGAGACCAGTGAAAAAGATTTCTTTGGCATTTCAATTCCAAAGTCACAACTTCTTGTTCTAGATAACCGACCACCAGAAGGAAAAATTTTGGTTGACGGTGGCAAGACACATACCAATAAGTTGGAGGTGGAACTGACTCTCGATATTAAGGATCTAGACGGGGAAGTAACCCGGATGTGGATCCAAAATACTGACGATTTCACCGATCCCAACCAGGATCCTGATACCGTAGACGCTCAGCCTAAAACCGATGAGGCTAAAGAACGTACCGACGAGCAAGATGAAGTGTCTATAACCTGGGAACCTTTTAGCCGAACAAAGGATTGGAAATTATCTGGAGGTGAAGGTATAAAGAAGATCTATGGCCAGTTTGAGGACCGCTTGGGTAACGTCACTGATCCAGCCTTGGTTGGAACGATTACTTACGATGTGACAAAGCCCACGGCCGCAATAAAACTGATCGACAAAGACCTTAAAAATCCAACGGTCAAGGTCGAAATGTTACCCACAGATAAACTATCGAACATGTTAGCTCAGGGAGAAGTGCGTCTGAGTAATACCGAATTCAAAGCCGATAGCAAAGATGAGGAACTCAAGTGGGTGCCTGTGCAAAAAACGATACAATGGGAACTGTCGGCTGGTAGTGGAATGAAAACTGTGTACGCTCAGTTTCGAGACCCGTCCGGCAATTTATCCGGGCTTATTTCGGCCGAGATGGAGGTCGACATGACACCACCTGAAATTTTTCAGGTTACTCCTGCCGATGGCCAAGAGTACGTGCCGATCAATGCACCAGTCATCATTACTTTCGATGAAAATATCGACAGTCAAGGGCTGACCACGGCGGATTTCGAAGTCGTTTCTGATCTAGAGAGCCAGCTCCAGACTCAACCTAACCCCAACTTAACTGAGGAATCGGGAGATGACCAACATCAGATCATTTATCAGGGGTATCTGACTTCAGAGGGGGCAACCATCCGGTTTGTGCCGAAGACGATCTTTGGCAACCTGGCACGGATTTCAGTTTTCTTTGAGGCTACGGTGGTAGATAAATATGAGAATCCGACCGTTCATGAAAAAAGCTGGTCTTTCTCAACCGGAGTGGGCGTTTGGCCTGGCGATACTAACGACGATGGCATTGTGGATGTTTTGGATATTATTCCACTCGGACGTTATTGGCAGCAAAAGACAATTTCCCGTCAGGCGCAATCAGCCGTATGGTTAGCTCACCCTGCGCAACCGGCCGCCCCCATAGAAGCAACATTTGCGGATGCCAATGGCGACGGTTTTGTTTCTGCGGACGATATTGTCCCCATCGCCCAAAACTGGAATCAGACTCACGTGGTTCCCAAATCCACGGAAAAAGATAAATCCAGTTCATTGGCTCCAGTCTTGCCAGCCCCTCTTCAACATCAAGGCTCAGACCGCTGGGAATTTTCAAAACAACTCGAAATTTACCAGCAGTTATTGTCCCGTTTGGCGCGGATGAATACTCTCCCTTCAGATTCACAAGAAAATGAGGAGGTCCCAGCATCTGCACTTCCCGGGGCGGTCCAACTACGTCTGTTCTTACAGGGACAAATCCAGTGGTTAAAACAGCAGTTAATTCCGAAGGAGACAAATCTGCTGCCAAACTATCCCAATCCGTTTAACCCTGAAACTTGGATACCATTTCAATTAGCTACCGCTGGAACGGTTGTGTTAACGATCTATGATAGCCACGGTCGGGAGGTTCGTCGGATCGATTTAGGGCATCAATCATCTGGTTTCTATCTCAGCAAGTCGCGTGCTATTCATTGGGATGGAACTAATCAGACTGGTGAATCGGTCGCCAGTGGCATCTACTTTTACCAACTATACGTTTCATCGCCTGGAGATCTTACCGTTACCGCCACCGAGTTTTCTAGATCCCAGAAATTGGTCCTGCTCAAGTAAAGTTAGCAGGGTCACGATTGTAAATCTCGTGCCAATTGGGTGATCATCTCCTCCATATTGGGAAAAGCATCGGGTTGCTCTGGTGATAAGTCGGCCAACTCCGTCTGGCTAATAAACCGGAAAATGTCGGCGGCTCCGGCTAAGATATGTGGGGTGAGACCCACATCTGCAAAGGTGACTGCGATCTCCTCCATTTCGCCGATCCACCGTCTCGACTTAGACGGTAAGGAAGGCAAACCTTTCTGCATGCGCTGATAGAGTGCTGTCTGGCTGAGTTCAAACTCTTCAGCCAAATCAGACGAAACACCCAAAGTCTCTGCTGCTGTCAATAATTCGGCACAAAGTGCCGTCAACCCCTTGGTTAGAGCAGCATAACACATCTTGATAGCAGAGGCTTGTCCAATCTCTTGACCTAGTGGTCGAATCTCTAGACCGTATTGATTCAAGATATTGAGTTGCCCGACATTCGGGCCAGAGGCGTAAAAACGGGTAGATCCATCAGATCTTGGTGGTGGTCCAATAATCGAGGCGTCCAGGAAATTTCCCCCTACATTCTTGATAATCCGATCGATCTGCTTAGCTGTTCTGGGAGCAACAGCATTGCAATCGACGTATAGCACGTCGGCTTGAGTAGTTGCCTCTACAGAGGAAATTGCCCCCGCCACCTTTTGAGCTGCTTTTAAGGCTTGTGCCGGAACAAGGATGGACAAGATCAGATCTGCTTGCTCCACCAGATCGGCGTAAGAGGGTAAATCGGTGACACCGGCCTTAGCGGCCAGTCTCCGAGTCCTCTGACTTCTCTCTGCGAGGCAGCTAACAACCCGCAATCCATGGTCGATTAAGACCCGGCTAACAACGTGCCCCATATCACCGGGGCTAATAATTCCAACTGTTATCTCAACTTTATTAGTTAATATGTCCATAGGTTTTTATATTCATGCGGATAAGTAGCGGGGTGAGTACTCACTACGATAGGGTAACCGATCCTTTCCGCAGGAAAAGTGGTGGATCGGTAGTTAGATCTAAGACAGTCGATGAAAGCTGAATCTTGGTTAGGCCCCCGTCCAAGACTAAAATGTCGCTACCAAGCTGATCTACCACACCTGAAACCGTTGTTGCTGGTGGATAATCAGAACGATTAGCACTGGTGGTGGCGATTGGTCCTCCGAAGGTATGGATTAACTGACAAGCCAGATCGTGGGCTGGCATTCTGACACCAACTGTCGATCGGCCGGCGGTAACTGCTGTTGGTAGATGATCTTTGGCTTCAAGAACCAGCGTCAATGCGCCTGGCCAATGCTGTTCAGCCAATTCAAAAAATAGGGGTGGGATATCTTCAGCAACCTGTTCTACTTGATCAACCGCAGATACCAAGAGCGGAATCGGTTTATTATCCGGTCGTCCCTTGAGATCGAATAATTGTTGGATGGCATCTGGGTTGAATGGGTCAGCGCCAACACCGTAGACGGTATCGGTGGGAAAGGCGACCACCTGACCCAACTGCAAAAGTTGGGCTGCTGTTATCAGTAAATCAGACACCGGAGCAGCACTATCGTCCAATTTCGGAATTGGCCGAAGCATTGAGATCAAGTTCATCCCGTTGACCCTGAAGATATTTATGGTAGGCCAGTCCTGCAATCATGGCGGCATTATCGGTACAGAGCCGAATGGTAGGATAGAATACTTTGGCACCGATCGTTGTTGCCACTTGCGTCATCTCTTTTCGCAAACGGCTGTTAGCGGCTACCCCACCGGTCAAGGTAATAGTTTCAACCCCTCTCTCTTCTGCCGCTCGAATGGTTTTGGTAACCAGGACATCGACAGCCGCTGCTTGAAAACTGGCGCTAATGTCTTCGATCGGCGGCAAGGTTTGGTTCTGTTTTGCTTTTTCCACAAAGTTCCGTACCGAAGTCTTAATGCCACTGTAGCTAAACTGATAATTCCCGCTATTCAACATTGGACGTGGAAAGTGAACCGCTGTATCCTGTCCTTGTTGTGCCAGATCATCGATTACTTTACCACCTGGAAACCCCAACCCAAGATACTTGGCGACCTTATCGTAGGCTTCACCCGCCGCATCATCTTGTGTACTTCCCAAAACCTGATAATTTTGCCAACCAGCAGGTACTTCAACCAATAGGGTATGTCCCCCAGAGACCGTTAGACAGATATGGGGACAGGTAAGTTGATCGTGTTCCATGCAGGGAGCATAAATATGTCCCTCAACGTGATTAATTCCCAATAGCGGTAGATCATAGCAGTAGGCCAGACTCTTGGCGGCTGAGACACCGACAAGCAAAGCACCAATCAAACCTGGTCGATTGGTAACTGCAATTGCATCTAGATCGGCTAAAGAGGTGTCAGCAGTTGCTAATGCTTCGTCGATAATGTAGTTTATCAATTCCACATGTTTTCGCGAAGCCAGCTCAGGGACAATACCGCCATATTTTTGATGAAGATCAACTTGCGAGGAGATGATGTTAGATCGAATCTTCCGTCCATCTTCAACTACTGCGACCGAGGTGTCATCACACGAGGTATCAATACCCAAGATTTTCAAACTTACTTATAAACCTCTAGTTCCCATTTGTATTGACAAAGCTTTACAATCCACCTTCCATTTGACCTAAAAAAGCGTCAATCATGCTGTAAAGTTGTTTTAACTCTATCAGGGAGATAAATACCCGCAACTCCAAACCGCCGTTTTTTGGGGCAGCACCAATCATCAAGCTATACGTTTGTGGAATACTTGCCAACATGGCACCAACCATACCGGCGTTAGGGTTACTTTGAGCCACCAAATTCAAAACCTGATTGACGATGGTCATAGGTGAAATTGCTACTGCCCCGTAGCCTTCAGTATCCAATACCTCCATCATGCGGGTATAACCAGTATTTTCATCAAAACCGTTATCCAGACCAAGGGTTGTATCAACGATGCTTTTGATAGCTCGTGGCGTTTCAGCTGTCGAAATGATCAGCAAGTCTTCTGCGATGACATGGTAGACATATAGCTCGTCAGGTAACATCATCTCTAACTGTTGACCGCCTGGATTGTCCGGTAAGTTTGTCACATTTGGCAGGATGTGGCTCTTGATCTCCACACCTTCATATACTTCAGTCGGGCCGGCGACAACTTTACCCTCTGGAGCCAAACCCATTGCTTTATAAATGATAGAACCGCTGCCATACATTGACTCAATATAGCCATCACCCAGCAGTTTGATGAGTTTTTTCTGATCTTTGATCTGGAAAATCTGGCTTGAATCTGGAAACATCGAACTTGTGATGTCAAAGCTGTTTGCGAATAGGGGATCAACCGTAGCGTAAAACGCTGCCAGTAAAGTGACCACTTCTTTTCCTAATGATTCAGCATTTTCAGGCAATTTAGCCGCTCCAGACTGTTTGACCATCTGCATAGCCATTTTCATCCAGTATTGTGTCAATTCAGCAATTTGATCGGGATTGATATTCCCACCAACAACGAGGCCACTATTTTGTGGTACGTATTGCAACAATGGGAAGTTTCTAGCTTTCCCTTTTATAGGCTCCAGGAACTTAGCTATTTCGCTATCCTCCACCATCTGTATAAATGGCGTCAGCAAAACCTCTCCATCCTGATGTTGAAGTGTTAGGCTGAGAGACCTGATCTGTTGCATCCAATTCCAAAACAACTCAAATGCAGCCCCCTGCCCACTTTCGTGGCCCCACTGGTCCATTGCCTCGGATAATAGTTGTTGGTTGTCCTGTACCAGCCGCTGAACGGCAATGTAAGCGGCCACGTCATTAACGCCAGAAGTGAGATCCAACTTCAGATCAGCGAAATTAGCGCCTTTCAAAAAAGATCTATTTTGCTTTTGATATGTATTGATTACTTTTTCGCAAATCTGCTGGTTGGCCGAATAAACCATTACGTCGTCTAAAAATACAAAACAGGCTGTTTCACCCTCCCCAGTTGCCTTTCGGTAGGTAACACCGTTGTGGGTAATTTCCTCTGTTCCTCCCTGCTCTTGATCCAGCATTTGCTGAAACATATCTTGATCAGCGATATGAATCGCTGCCGAAATTACAGGCTCGGATCCTTGGCTATTTTGATCGATAAAAATGGCAAAATCCTGGGATATATTAAGGCCGATTTCTTCCAACTCAGCTAAGCTTTCGAACCCAGCGTCAAAAGTATCCGCTAAAATTTCACCCAAGACCTCCTGGTTTGGATCAGTGGTTGGGTCCATTTCTGCTATTAAACTGCTAACTTCCTGGTTAAAACCTTTGAGGTCTCCAATTCGAATGACCATAGCGGTATCAGCGGGAACTACTTCTAAGACGGAGTTGATTTTGGCCGAAGCCGAGATCGCCATCAAAACCAGTAACAGCCTTAAGGTTGATCTAACTATGTTTGATCGAGTGGACATTTGGGTATGTATATTAATTAGGTTCTTCCAGTGGCAAAGAACGTGCATGTGAAACTCCTGCGAGAATGTGGTTTGGCAATTGCCAGCATACTGTTGGATAGAGAAGAGATATTAAGCCATCTGCCTGATACTTATAAGATGCGATTATTGAAAACCCGGTAAACGGCCTATTTGCCGTTGGCGGTGAACATTGGTTATTGGCCATTGTTAGCCATGCTCTCAACTAGGTTGGGAGGAAGTAATCGTCGACCATCGGTCGGAATTAATTTGGTTGTTATCGGTTAGGACACCGATCTCTACCTCGTAGTGTCTACGCCCACCGGGTTCAAGATGTTCGACCTCCCCCGCTGCTCGTTCGGTTGAACGCCCTGTTATACCACAATTGGCCGGTTCTAAACCGACGCAATAAATCGACTCGCCTAACATTTTCCATTGTACGAACTTGGGAAATTGCGTTTTGTGGTAGCGGACATAGATGCCAATTCCCCGTTTGTTTAAAGAAGTAGATCCCACTGCTCCGTCCAGATTAGAAGCATGCTCTCGGTTGAAATCACGATTGGCTAAAACCACATAGACGTGGTTGTTGTCATCAGCTTGCATATCATGTAAAAACACCTGCTCTTGAAAGTCGGGTTGTGGCCGGTCGAATTGGTCGTGTTGTCCTGTCGTCGTATGTTGATTGTTAGGATCTATATACTGTTTCACCCGTGTCGACGGGGCAAAAAACTCTGTTGATTGGTCTAGAATCGGCCAACCGATATTGATGTGGAACAGGATCATCAGCGGAGATTGTTGCCAGCCGATATTTTCCACCAGGTCTTCTATTTTGACTGAGTTACTGCCCAATTCAGTGCTAATTCGACGGGTTCTCTCTAAGTTATGACCAAAGACGGAGGTTTCGCGAACCTTTCCCTGTATCCAGATTTGATATCGATCTCCCTCCCAGCGTGTATCTACCCACACATTTTTGGCCGGAATATTGGATACCCGGCCGTGCAAACCAAGTTGTTCGTCCTCATCTTCATTGGCAGGCCCAACATTAACCATGCCACAAGTAGCCAATAATCCACCATAAAAAGAACGTAACCATCCGTCACCTTGCATCTCATAAAAATGGGGGGACACGTCTCCTGTACTGGAACGCCAGCAGAGAGGAATACCTCGATAGCTAGCGAACGAAATATCCAGGCCACGATCCGGGAGTACCGTAAAGAAGAAGCCTGTTCCAGTATAAAAATCTACCGCTGAAACCCCCTTTTCATTCCCTTCAGTCCGAGTAGATCTTCTAAACCCAGCGATTTGTGAAATGTCGCCGACACGTTTCAGCAGATCTGATCTGAGCAGTTCTTGTCCATAAACTTCAATCATAATCTTCTCCTTTGAACAAGGCTGTCTTTCATTTAAAGTTGTTGTTCGATATCAATGTCAAAAGTCTCTACCCACTTACTTTGGTACGACATTGACTTCGAAATTGGCGAAGATACGATCGATATCGTATCGAATCTCGTCTGACAGTTGCCAACCAATAGCACCCATATTGTCTTCGACTTCGCTAATTCGACGCGCACCGACCAAGGCTGTGCTGACAGTCGGGTTGGACAACACCCAATTCAACGCCAGTTGAGGCAGCGATTTCCCCAGGTAATCGGCAATCTTCTGAATTTCATCGACCACCGTCAAATTCCTTTGAAAGACACCTTCGGCGAACAGTTTAAGCGAAAAGTTTCCTCCGCCATGACGGCGCCAGTCATTATCACCAAACTTTGTTTCCGGTGTAAACACACCAGTCAATAGGCCGTAGGCTAAGGATCCATAGACCATCATGCCAATTTGCTGCTCCTGTGCCAAAGGGAAAACAAACTTTGCCATTCGTTGGTCGAACAGATTGTATCCGTACTGTAAAACGTCAATACGCCGGATCTCCATCACTTGAGTAATCTCAGCTGGAGTAAAATTAGAGAGGCCAATATATCTTGCCTTACCTGATTGAACAATCGTTTCTAAGCCACGCATAGTCTCTTCGAACAGCGTTTCACGATCAGGCCAATGTACCATGTAGACATCTATATAGTCCGTTTTAAGCCGTTGGAGACTCCCTTCGATCGCGGTCTCTATCATTTGTGGGCTACTGTTCTTCCCTGCTCGTAACCGATGCCAAATTTAGTCACCAGGATGATCTCCTGTCGCCGTCCTTGTAGGGCTTGTGCTAGAACCGCTCAGAAGCACCTTTGCCATAATCTTCTGCTGTGTCGAAGCAATTAATTCCCAAATCAATGGTGTGTTGTACAACAGCGGTTAACTCCACGCTGTCAAAGTCACCATAAGTTCCTCCCATTTCCCAGCATCCGTACCCAATGGCCGACACTTCCAATTCTGTTTGCCCAAAAGGTCGATATTCCATCATGCTTCCTCCTAGAGGGGGTTAATTGATTCTCAGGCCCGTCTGGTCGTCAAAGAAATGCATACGAAGTTTGCCGGCATCGACTTGATCCGGTTTGGACAAGGGAACGGTTAGCGTAACGGTATCGCCGACCTGACACTTCTGGTGTGAATCTACCCGGCAGACGATTGTCTCCTGTGATCCTGTGTCTGCCACATAGAGTAGGACTTCAGCCCCAGTCGGTTCTATTACGTCGATTTGACCAATAATTCCACTGCTATCCGTAGCTGTTACCTGTAGATCTTCAGGTCGAACACCGAGTGTCAAGTTCTGATTCTGGTATCGTGATAGCTGTTCAGATATGCTTGCAGTGGGGATTGTCAAAGACACCCTCCCCTCTTCAGTGGCAAAAGAGAGCTCGTTCCCATGGGATTGGATCTGGCCAGACAGAAAGTTCATCGGTGGCATACCGATAAATCCGGCCACAAACTTGTTTTGTGGCCTATCATAGAGCGTAATAGGATCTGAAACTTGTTGAATTAAACCGTCATTCATCACCACAATACGGTCGCCCATAGTCATGGCTTCGATTTGATCGTGGGTAACATACAACATGGTCGATTTCAGTTGCCCGTGTAGTCGCTTAATTTCAAATCTCATCTGCACACGTAGTTTGGCATCCAAATTTGATAACGGTTCATCGAACAAAAAGGCGGCTGGTTGTCGAACAATAGCCCGCCCAACGGCTACCCGTTGACGCTGACCACCAGAGAGTTGTCTCGGTTTACGACGAAGCAGGTCTTGCAAATCCAGCATCTTGGCCGTTTCCTGAATTCGTTGCTCGATTTCCAGTTTGGGAAATTTGCGTAATTTGAGGCCGAAGGCCATATTGTCGTAGACATTCATGTGTGGATAGAGGGCGTAATTTTGGAAAACCATGGCAATATCCCGATCCTTCGGCGGAACGATATTCACTTCACGATCACCAATAATAATAGTGCCGGTAGTGATTTCCTCTAGACCGGCAATCATGCGAAGTGTGGTCGATTTACCACAACCAGATGGGCCGACTAGAACTACGAATTCGCCGTCTTCTACCTCTAAGTTAAAGTCAATGACGGCTTCAACATCACCGGGATAAACTTTCCCCACACCCTCTAGTTGAACTTTTGCCATCTGTGTTTATTCCCCCCTGCGGGTACACTAGCTTTGTACATCCGCTTTTAATGTGCGTATATGTGTTCTTGTTTTCATTGATTCCTATCCCTTAATTGCTCCACTGGTTAATCCACTGATAAATTCCCGTTGAAGGGCAAAGAACAGAATGGCGGGTGGGATAATGGCAATCAGTGTGCCGGCTAGAAAGATACCATACTGTTGGCTGTAAACGTCGACGAACTGGTTTAGGATAACGGGTAAGGTCAATTTAGACTGAGTCTGAATGTAGATGTTGGGATAAACAAACGAATTCCAATTGCCCAGAAAACTGACTAGGCAGAAGGCGCCAGTCATTGGTCGCACTAACGGCATCACGATATTGAGGTAGATGCTAAACTCACTACAACCATCGATCCGGGCCGCTTCCATCAAACTATTGGGCACCGAGAGGCAAGCTTGCCGAAACAGAAACATACCAAAGGCGCTAGAAGCTCCTGGCACCAACAATGCCCAATAGCTGTCCATCCAACCGATTTTGTAGATCAGATTGTAGAGTGGTGCCAGCAGTAAGAGGCCTGGAATCATCATTGTACCCAGCATAAATGAAATAATGGCGTATTTACCGTGGAATTCGTACTTGGCCAGGGCATAACCACCCAAAGAGGAAAAGAAGAGCGTGACGATGGTAGACGTACTGGCCAAAAAGAGTGAATTTGCCAGATAGCGCCAGAAATGGACCTCTCCTTCTATCGTCTTTTCTGCTTCAAACAGAGAGTCGAGTTCTTCCGTTTCAGGATTGTAGAAGTTTTTCAGGTTTAAGGTTTCGCTCGACCATTCGCTCAACGGAGGCAGAAAGGCGTACTGCATCAATACATCCGTATCTTTGAATACTGCACTGACTAACCATAGAAAGGGAGATAAGATCAGTATCGCTACCAACAGCAACACCACGTACCGTTGAATAGTAGTGATCCGCTGGCGCTGCTTGGGTAAAAGCAGATAACTCAGACCCAGCCCGACCATTAGGACAATTAAAAAATAATGAAGGCTATTTAAGTTGTTCATTGGCCCTATTTCTTACCCGATCCCATCCCTTATGTTGTCGATCATTTATGTTGGCTTGATCTTACCACTTGCTGACTTAGTCTATTTCCGTGCCACGGGCGATCGCCATCTGAGCCATGCTGAAGGTGAAAATAATCAGCGCCAACACCCAACCGATGGCTGCCCCCGTTCCTAAATCCCCGGTTTCAAAGGCCGTCCGATAGAGGTAGCCAACGATAGTCAGCCCAGCGTTTTTTGGGCCATAACCGCGTAACATAGAGTAAGGCATTTCGAATAACTGGTAGGAACCGATGGTACTCATAATCACCACGAAAACGGCTACCGGTTTAATAGCCGGTACGGTGACCGTCCAGAAGCGGTGCCAGGCATTGGCACCGTCGATCATGGCCGCTTCGGTCAGTTCCTGATCCACGTTTTGCAAGGCAGCCAAAAAGTAGATCATATTAAAACCAACATACATCCACATCGAGACAATGATCAAGGCAGGCATAACTAAGGCTGGATTGGACAACCACTCCTGATCCAGCCCCCAAAAAATTAGCCCCTGTAAAAACCGGTTGAATAGACCGTGACGAGGCATAAATAGCAAGGCAAAAATAATACCGACAAAGACCTGGCCGACCAAATGCGGGCTAAATAGAATCAGGCGAAAGATACCTTTTAAGTTGTCTTTTTTAGCGTTTAATAACATGGCAAACCCCAGTGAAAGGGGCAGTTGGACGCAGATTGAGGCCAGTGCGTAGATGGTAGTATTCCAAAAAGCGGTATGGAAATCGCTATCGCTCAGAACAAAGATGAAGTTTCTCCAACCTACAAACGCTCTGCTTTTAGGGCCGTTGGTCTGATGGAAGGCTAGGATAATGGCGTTAAGGAATGGATAGATAAAAAAGATCAGCGTCAGAAGCAGATAGGGACTCAGAAAAAACCACGGTGCGCGACGGTTGGACGGTGTCATTTAGACATTGTCCTGTTGCTTGTTTCACCGGAAGTGTTCTGCATGGCATCGGCGTAAAAGACGTTATGTATCATCACTTTTTTTACGTAAGCCGATACGCGCTTCAATTCAGTTCTGGTATAGTCTCGTAGACCGGTTTTACCCTGCTCCTGGTAGTATTGGGCCGCGTTCAGGAATGCCTCACTCAACTTGCTTCGAGCCAGTTCGTAATAGGGGCTAGCGTAGTTGGGGGGAATGTCGGGGGCCAAAGCGGCGTAGAGTTGGCCAATGGGTTGGTTAGAGTAGAGCGGAATTGGTGTCTGAAAAATGGGCAGTTCCCAAGCATCTTTGACCGGTGGTAGAATATAGGAGGCCATAAATCGATCGCCTAGATCCTCTCTTTTAAGATAGAGTTTTTTGGCATAGGCCCAGGCCAACTCCTTGTTTTTACAAGCTTTGGTGATAGCTAAGCCTGTTCCCCCCCAGGTGCTAACCCGTCTCTCTCCCGGTTTCCAAGCGGGCAAAGGCATCAAAGCCAGTTTCCCTTCCAGTTGAGGCACATCCATCTCAAACTGTTTACTACGCCAGTCGGGGCAGTAGTAGAACAGTACTAAACCATCGCTGATAGTCTTAGCTAGAGTTTGTCCCCACCCAGCGGAAAAGGCTATGCGATTCGGACCGTAGCACTGCCGGATATACCAGACAATGGTATCGATCACGCCCTCTGTATCGATGGTTAAGTTGCCGTCGACGTCGAACAGCCCTTCATCCCGCTGTTGGAGCAAGGGGATAATGAAATCACCACCTGCTTTGTCCAAGTCGATCATAAACCGATCCGGGTTACCATCCCCGTCCAGATCTTTGGTTACTTGCCGACCGATGCGAGTGAAGTCGTCCCAGGTTTCTAGTTGATTAATGTCGATGCCCAGTTCGTCTTCTACGATATCGCGTCGGTAACAGAGCATCAGCGGATGGACATCATGAGGCAGGGCGTAGATCCGGCCGTTGCGCGAAAGTCGACTGAATCTCGATTCGACGAATCGGTCGTAGAGGGTAACACCGTTGACTTGTTCCTGTTTCAGCAGATCGGTCAGGTCCATAAAACCGATATCTTCCACCGGCCCTTGGGTGAAGTAGCCCATGGAATCGGCTAGGGTTTCGACCAGATCGGGAACCTCCGCATCTGTCATCAAAGCGCTCTGTAACCGGTCTTTGACTGCCCGGCCGGAAACCAGTTGGGTATGTACCCTGACTCCGTGCTCCTTTTCAAACTCCTTTGTGGCTTTCTGGTATCCTTCTAAGTGGCTACGGGCAAAGGTGACAAAAACCAGATCGTAGCTATCATTGTCCGATTTGCCACTGACAACGAGGAGTATCACTCCCGTTACCAGCGATAAAACCAGTATCCAGAAAGGGGCTTTACCGTAGGGAAAGTTCGTCATTACGGGGATTTAGAAGAGGTGATCCACTTAGATTTATCCAACCTGACACAGAGCATCGGCTTGGCGAAGTGACGCTTTCCAGTCGCCTTTGGGGATGAATTCGTGACCGATGAAGCCTTCATAGCCGGTGTCAGCAATGGCTTTGAATATCGGCGGATAGTAAATCTCTTGCTGGTCGTCCAGATCATTGCGCCCTGGGTTCCCCGCGGTGTGGTAGTGGCCGATGTACTGGTGGCTTTCTTGAATGGTGCGGATGATATCCCCTTCCATAATTTGCATGTGGTAGATATCGTACAGTAGTTTAACACGGGGTGAATCCACCCGTTGGCAGACTTCCACTCCCCACGGAGTCTTGTCGCATTGATAGTTTGGATGATTGACTTTACTGTTCAACAGTTCCAATACCAGCGTTATCCCGGCTTCCTCTGCGGCTTTGGCCACCCGTTCCAGACCGCGTGCTGTGATGTCGAGCCCCTCTTCATCAGTGATTCCTTCGTATCGGTCGCCGGAGAAGCAGATCAGGTTGACGATGTTGTATTCTTGGGCCAATTCCAGGTTTTTTAGCAGTTCTTCTTCGATCCGGTCATGGTTTTCGGGCTTGTTCAAACCATCGGTCAAGGTAGCGTGTCCACCGTGAGTGGCGATAGTTAAACCCAGATCATTTGCCATCGACCAATATTGCTGATCGATCATTTCGACACCTGGAATACCCAACTCGACTAATCCTTTCAAAAAAACCTCGGTTGTGACATCGTCACGGACAAAGCACCATCCTGGTGCTGCTTGCTTAAGACTCATCATAAATCCTCGCGATATAAAAATTTTAGTTTACGAATAATTCAAGTAACTGCCCACAGTTTATCAATTCTGTTAATTACCTGTCAATCTTGTTAGCGGAGTGACCTCTCAATAGTAAAACAATCTCGCCTTAGGTAAAGAGGCGGTTATTTATCTTAATCCAGCAGAGCGACAAGACTTTAAATATCGCACCGAGTAGTTATCAGATTGATCATAAAGCTATATTTGAAGCTTGTGTAAGAATACCTAATCATTCGGGTATTGATTGTTGGGTTGTTGCTTCAATTCTGCGTCTTGCTGTCGAACTTTTAGGATTTTGGCATAACAAATTACGAAAGCACAGGTGGCGATACTACTGTCGGCTATAGTATTAGAGTTGTATTTGCTCGCCGATACTTTCCAAATTTGACGTGCCTTAGCTGCACAATGTCTAGTAGTAGGTTTAGCTGGCAAACCAAGAACAGCAACACTCTCCATGTGTTATACATAAAGCGAAGTATTCGCCCCGACAGTATGATTTTTCAGACAAATTTCAAATTTCTCTGGCCATAACTGACCAATCAACTTGGTGTTTAACAACCTCAACCTTACCTCTACTCGGACTAATAACCGTTACACATTAGTCCATTATTCAAATTTAACCAGTAGATTGATCTTTGAGGAGTTCTTTAGCGTGTGCTATGGCTGTTTGGGTGTCGCGGCCACCTTGCATACGGGCGATCTCTTCGATCCGTTCGTCCATCGTTAGCTCTTTAGCCGAAATAAGGGTTTGATTGCCAACGATCTTTTTCTCCACCCGAAAATGCTTGTCGGCCAAACTTGCGATCTGTGGCAAATGTGTAATGCAGATCAACTGTCGAAATTGGGATAGGTCTTTCAATTTTTGACCGACTACGTTAGCCGTATGCCCACCGATACCAGCATCGATTTCATCGAAGACAAGAGTTGGTATCAGATCGGTCTGTGCCAGTACACTTTTCAAGGCTAACATCACCCTTGAGATTTCACCGCCGGAGGCGATTTGGGTTAAAGGTTTGAGTTCCGACCCAACATTGGTCGAAATCAAAAATTCAATTTCATCTATACCTGAAGATCCCAGAGCAATCTGCCGCTGTGCGATTCGGAACTGAGATTTTTCCATGCTTAATGTATGAAGTTCTTTCTGAATTAATCGCTCCAGTTTTCTCGCGATTGTTCTCCGTTGGGTTGACAGTTTCTGTGCTCGATCTTGGGCTAATTTCTGTGTTGTTTCCGACTGCTCTTGCAAATCCTGAATCTGATCGGAAGAGAGCTCAATTTTTTCCAGCTTTTCAACTGCTGTCTGGTAATGATCTAAGATTTGTTGAATCGTGGCACCATACTTTTGTTTTAAACGGTTGATTGTTCCAAGCCGATCTTCGATTTTATCTAGCTGACCTGGTAAAAACTCAACCTGATCCCGGTAATTTCGTACTTCATGCGCCAGATCCTCGATCTCATAGAGCGCTGATTCCAAGCGCCGACTGGTCTCTTCCACGCTATCGTCGATCGTCAATAACTTGGAGAATGATTTATTTAACCCTTTCAAAGTATCGAGTACCGATGACTCGATTTGCCCCCTGTAGAGACCACTGTAGATTTCGTCAGATAGTTCGTATAACTGCTGAGCGTTAGCAAGCCGTTTGTGCTCATTTTGAAGTCGCTCTTCCTCTCCCACTTCCAGTTCTGCCGTTTCGATGTCTTCTACCTGAAAAGCCAGTAACTCTTTTTCTGACTCCAATTGTTGATAGGATTGGGACAACTTTGCAATCTGCCGTTTCAAGCGTAGCAACTCTTCGTACGGATCTGCCACTTGCTGTCGAAGTGGTGTCAACCCACCAAAGTCATCTAAGATTTGGTGGTGCAACTCTTTTTGGAACAACGATTGATGTTGATGCTGTCCATGAATGTCAACCAGTAAATCACCAATCAGCTTTAACTGGTTTAGATTGACTACGTTGCCGTTGATGTTGCTGCGGCTTCGACCGCTTTTAGAGACCTGACGATGTAAGGTTGGGTACTCTTCCGGATCAAGGTTGACATCGCCCATGACCTGTCGCATCTGCTGAAAGGTGAGCGGTTCAGGATCAGTTGAAATTTGTGCAACGGCCTGATCTTGTCTCTGTCGGACAATGTTTGAAGACGCTCGTTCCCCTAACACTAACCCTAATGAACGTAGAATGACCGATTTACCTGCACCTGTCTCACCGGTTAGAACATTAAGTCGAGGCGAAAAGGTCAATCGCAACTGATCTATCAGAGCGATATTTTCCATGTAGAGTTCTGTAATCATTGCCTTTCGGTCATCGATGTTTGTTGAAGAAGATGGCCGAGAAAGTATTGGAAGGGGGATGTGCCTGGGGCGATTCGAACGCCCGACCTTTAGCTCCGGAGGCTAACGCTCTATCCAGCTGAGCTACAGGCACACAATATATTAGATTATAACATGAATCGAAAACAGGGGCAATATGGCATCCGGTATGACCCCGGGCAATCGTATTAAAAAGGGTACGTTTAGCCTGTTTATTTCACACCTTGCTAAATCTAGCTTTTGGACTGTGCTAATTCGTTTTTACTGGCCTATTCGCCTATGTGCTTCCTCGCTTGAGCCACTACCAGGTTCTGCAACCTCGTATTGGTAAGCCGCTTGGTGCAATGCAGAATTTAATGTGATTCCCTGCTTAGATCTACCTTTCGCTTGAATATGTGCACGCAAGTATGATAGAACACCGGCATGCCGCACAAAGGCCTGAGATCCGGTCTGGCTGAAATACCAAGCCACTAATCATACCCAAAGATTAAAGGTGTTCTTGTGATCAATCCACGAAACCTTCTAAATAGATGAACAGATGGAGTCCTTGTATTATTAACGACTGGGTCAAGGTTTAAATATTCCTAAGAAGCCTCTGTTAGTTCAACTACAAAGGGGAAAAGGACTATCCTCAAAATACCAGCCGAAGAATCGACTCTCGATCTTAGCGGCGCTGAGACGGTCACATCATTGATTTATACTGATTTTGAAGATCGGTATACACGGTTACTGTTGGAGATTGTACACACCTCGCAAGAAATCGCTGATAAACCGGAATACCGAAAGATTCGTTTTTTGCTGGCCAATGGAAACGAATCCCTTGCCAAAATCGATAACAGGTATCTCCAATACTACTATCCGTGCTGTGCGATAGAAAGGGCTTACAGGCTCCGGAGAACATGAAAAAAAGCTCAGGAAACAGTCCAACCTCGTCGGCTTCATCAATCACTTTTCCCAAGATGGGAATCGGTTGTTGGTCTTATGGCGGAGGTGACTATTGGGGAGATCAAGCTCAATCAGACGTCGATGCCGTTGCTAATACGGCACTGGATGCAGGAATTGTTTTTTTTGATACGGCTGTCGGTTACAACGAAGGGCGAAGCGAACAATCTCTAGGAATTGCCTTGAAACATCGGCGCCAGGAAGCCCTGATCGGCACCAAGACAGGTGATACCAATCCCGCTACACTGCCAGATCAATTGGAGGGTAGTCTTCGCCGGTTACAGACCGATTATATCGACCTCTATATGATCCACTGGCCAAACCCGAAGTATCCAGTCGACGAGGTCTTCGATGCTTTATCTCAGCTAAAAACGGAAGGCAAAATCCGCGCCATCGGTGTCTGCAACTTTGGCTGTCAACAGCTATCTGAAATGATCGCAATTGGGGCACAAATCGAAACCAACCAGCTTTGCTACAATTTACTCTCCCGTGCAATCGAACTGGAAATCGTACCTTTATGTCAGCAACACCAGATCGGTATCCTAGCCTACATGCCCCTGTTGCAAGGCATCCTAGCCGACCGCTTCAAAACCCTTGAGGAAATTCCTCCACAACAGTCACGCTTCCGCCATTTTCGTCCGGACCGTGAAATGTCTCGACACGATGAGGCTGGTGCCGAGGCTGAATTATGGCAAACGTTGGAGCAGATTCGCCAAATTTGCCGGGAGAAAGACCTACCCATGAGTCGATTGGCGATTGCCTGGGTGATGGCTAAGAGCGCCGTATCTTGTGTGTTGGTCGGAACCCGTAATACTGCGGAACTGGCGCAGAATCTAGAGGCGGTCAATTATGCCATGCCAGCCGATTTAGTCAAAAAGCTCGACCAGTTAACCTTACCCTTACTGCACAGGTTAGGTGGGAATGCCGACTACTTCTGGGCTACACGGACAACATAAAGGATACTAACAGATATGAGCAATCTCAAACCGGCGAATAGTAATGAGACTTTCACCAATTCACTCCGCATGAAATTTAAGCAGGTTTCTGCTGGTACTTACACCAGGGGAGGTTGCCATACCCCACTATCGCCTGAACTGAGCGAAGATAAACCGCACCTGTTGAATGGCGATTTCGATGAGCATCCGGCCCATCCGGTGACGATTACCCAACCCTTTTATCTGGGTATTTATCAGGTGACCAACATCGAATACGAATATTTTGACCCTGACCACCGAAGTCTAAGAGGGAAACTTGGATTCTCCAACGATGATGACGAAGCTGTTGTTTTCGTCGATTGGCATCAGGCGGCAGCATTTTGCCGATGGCTATCGACGAAGGAAAATTTACCCTATCGCTTGCCAACAGAGGCAGAGTGGGAGTACGCTTGTCGGGCAGGGAGTCAAATCCACTACCATACGGGTGACCAACTGCCGGATGTTTTCCATAAGAATATCGGGGAAAGTTGGTATCCAGATCCGGCTCGCAGTGATGGTGAATCAGAGGTGGTTCCATTGACAGTTGGTCAGACTTTGGCTAACGAATGGGGCTTTTATGATATGCACGGCAATGTTGAAGAGTGGTGTTCGGATTGGTACGGCCCCTATCAGGAAGAGGTACAAACAGACCCCGTTGGTTATGCTGAAGGCAACTATCGAGTCACAAGAGGCGGCAGTCATTCGACAAAACTTTACTACTTACGGTCGGCTAACCGTTCTGGGGCCGTGCCCGAGGACCAGCACTGGTTAATCGGTTTTCGGGTGGTTATCGGCGAATTTCCGTCTACGGAACCACAGGTTATCTCTAAGCGTCCACTCTGGGCCACTGCTATTAAACAAGAAAGCGGAAAGGGCGAAAGACAAGATTTTAACCCCGATCAACCCTACTTTGATGGCCCCAAAAAGTACGTCCAAATCCCTGAAGGGTCGATAGGTCCTCTGTTCTCCAACCATAACCACGTACCAGCTATCGTTTCTTGCCCTAACGGAGATCTGTTGGCGATTTGGTATAGTTGTGTTTCCGAACGGGGCCGAGAACTGAACGTAGTGGGTAGCCGTTTGCGGTTTGGTCAACAGGAGTGGGAACCAGCTGAAGCCTTCTGGGGGGTACCGGATCGAAATAACCACGCTTCTGCCCTTTGGTGTGATGAAGTGGGTAAGATTTATCATTTCAATGGCCTTTCAGTCGCTGCAACCTGGGGGCCACTGGCACTGGTAATGCGAACTTCAGAAGATAATGGTGCTACCTGGTCAAGGCCAAAGCTAGTGCATCCGGAACATACCCTTCGGCACATGCCGATTGAGTCTGTTTTTCGGGCTCAGGACAGGTCGATTGTTTTAGCCTGTGATGCAGTGACCGGTGGCAATGGTGGCACAGCACTGCACATCAGTCGTGACAACGGCCAAAATTGGGTTGATCCGGGTGAAGGCCAGCTAACACCAACTTTCGAAACCGGTCAGAGAGGACACTGGATTGCTGGTATCCACGCCTCAGTTGTACAATTGACAGACGGCCGACTGATGGCGTTTGGGCGAGGTAATACTATTGAAGGGAAAATGCCGATGAGCATTTCTGAGGATATGGGTCAGACATGGAGTTATCAACCCAGCCGATTTCCGGTCGTTTCTGGTGGTCAACGGTGTGTCTTACTCAGATTGAAAGAAGGCCCAATCTTTTTGGCCTCTTTTACGGGCGATCGTAAAGATCCAGCACCGATGTTAATTACCGATGCCTCTGGGCAACAGCGGGAGGTTCGCGGCATGTTTGCGGCTCTTTCCTTGGACGAAGGGCAAACATGGCCTCACATTCGATTGGTTAGCGACGATGGATCGGGTCGAGAAATCGAAACAATGGATGGTCGACCCTTCACGATGAGCTTTGACAACGCCGAGCCAAGCGGTTATCTCTCCGTTTGCCAATCAGCGGATAACTTGATCCACTTGATTACCAGCCAACAACACTACACCTTCAATTTGGCCTGGCTCACTACACCCGGTCCACCTGAGTCGGAGGTTCGCTCATGTCATTCCCGCTAGCCCACGGCAGCGTGCCGCCGATGGTAACGCCCATGACCGAAGACGCCGCATCGATCGACCACAACGGCATTACCACCCTCGTCGAATGGCATATCGAGGCAGGTACGACTGGCCTGTTCGTGGTTTGCTCGACCGGCGAGATGTCCGCTCTGAGCCAGGACGAGATGGTCGAGATCGTAAAGATCGCCGTGATTTCTGCTGACGATAGGATCCCGATTATCGCGGGGCTACCCTTCCCGGACGTCGAACGCAAAATCGAAGTTGCTAAGAGATACGAAGCGGTGGGGGTGGCTGGTGGAGTTGCGCTCCAGCCGTTTGAAAGCCCTTCTGACGATGACACAATGTACGAGCATTACGCTCGACTGGCAGACAACGTGAAGATTCCCCTGCTCATCTACGAACACCCAAGATGGCAGTCGACTCATCTCTTGACGCCTGCGCTGGTCAGCAGGTTGGCCACCACCGGGCGATACTTCGGGATGAAGGACTGCACCGGCGACCTGTTGCGACTGACAGCCATGGTCGACGCAGGCAAGGGTCAGTTCGGGGTAATGCAAGCCGTTCAGGAGCAACTACTTTCCTCGTTGGCGTGTGGATCGACCGGGGCGTGCGCCACGGCCAGTAACGCCTATCCACACCTATACCGCAGGCTGTACGACACGTTCCAGGCCGGTGATATCCAGAAGGCATATGAGCTACAGGGCACTATGCAAATCTTGCTCGACATGTACAATGCGTCCGGTGGCCCCAAGCACGTGCTAAATAGGCTTGGCCTACCGATTAATGTTGCGGCGCGACACACACAAAAGATCACCGAGGAACAGGTCCGAGCGACGGATATACTCGTGGCGTTCGTGAAAGAAGAGCTTGCCGGGCTCTAAACGGTAGAGGTTAGCAACCGGAGCGTGCCGAATCACGTGTGACGAACTGCCTTTTATGATAAGGGCGTGTCCTACTTAGAGGTAGTCATACATCCTCTTCTTGAAAATTGATCGGAAACGCTAAAGGAACACCGAAAATTGGCCATTAACTTCCCCAACCGCGTGGATTACCTGTGCTCCTATCTTTAAATATCCTCAAACATGTGGATACGTGCAGGACAATTCTTCGCAGAAGATATAGTGTGCCCCGGTCTAGGATCTGATTGGCAAGCGGAGTACCACAAGATTGCCGTCGATAAATCTCAGAATGCAGGTATCTACATATCTACATATTTACGCAATACAAAACCGGATGACAAAGTTGATCGCTGGATTAGGTGAGTTTGCTCGTATTTTGTAATCGGGCCTGGTACTAAAGGAGAAAGATATTATGACTGGTGCTGATTTATTAGTTAAAGAACTTCAAGCGCGAGGAGTGCCTTTTGTTTCGGTATTGTGTGGAAATGGGTTGAGCCCATTTCTCAGAGCAGCTAAGCAAGCGGAACTACGCCTGGTGGATACACGGAATGAGCAGGCGGCAAGCTACATCGCAGATACTTATGCTCGCCTTACAAGGCGTGTCGGAGTCTGCGCAGTCAGTAGCGGAATAGCCCATGTGAACGCTTTTGCAGGGCTGCTCAATGCCCATTATGATGGTGCTCCGGTTTTACTCATCACAGGGGCAAGCAGTTCAGCCACTCTTGGGCGGGGAGGATTTCAAGATTTAGACCAAGTTGCCCTTGCGCATCCACTTTGCAAGAGGGCTGAACTGGTAAGCGACCCTGCGAGAATCCCGCAGGAAATCCATGAATCTTTTGCTACTGCTACAAGCGGAAGACCTGGCCCTGTTCACCTTACAATACCTGCTGACGTTTTGAGTGCTAAAGTTGACGAAGCTCAAATAAAATCCCCCTTTTCCACCTTGGGCGAAGTAAAGAACATTGCGGCCGGTGATGTGGCTCTTGTTTGTGATGCGGCAAAAATGTTGTCCTCTGCTTCGCGGCCTATCATCGTTGCGGGCAACGGCGTCTTCTATTCCCAAGGTGGGGATGCGCTCCAAGAGTTCGTAAAGCTCTCACGCATCCCCGTAGTAACCCCCATCTGGGATCGTGGTGTTGTCAATCATTCATGTAAAGAGTTTCTTGGCGTTATCGGAGCTGCTAGCGGCGAACCCCGGCTTTTGACAGAAACCGACCTGATTTTTCTTGCTGGTGCAAGGGTAGATTATCGTGTTCGCTATCTTGATCCGCCGTCCTTGTCAAAGGGAGTTCGTGTTATTCGCCTCGATTCCGACCCGGAGGAATTGCATCAAGGGAGTGAACCGGATATCCCTATTCTTGGCGACGCCCGAACAGTATTCAAACAATTGACTGAGGAGTGGCAAAGTAAAGGTTATTCTAATCATGATAGTTGGTTAGACACGGCTCGTGATTGGCACGCGCGGTTCTACTCTCGTTGGACTGACACGCCTGTTTCCCTTAGTGCAGGTGAGCCGATGACAGGGAAACACGTAGTTAACGCGCTCAAAAAGGTGATCACCAACGAAACTATTTTTTTGATTGATGGTGGAAATATCGGGCAGTGGGCACACATGGCGCTGTGTAGTGACAAATATCCTGCGCATTGGTTAACTTGTGGGGCCAGCGGAGTTGTAGGGTGGGGTTTGCCGGGTGCTATAGGTGCACGACTAGCCTTTCCTGATAAGCCGGTCCTGCTTTTGTCAGGCGATGGTGCTATAGGATTCGGTATCCCCGAACTAGAGAGTGCAACGCGACAAAATCTCCCCTTTGTGACAGTACTCGCGGATGACGAAGCGTGGGGAATAATTGTCAGCGAACAACGCCAGTCCAGCGATACAATAGTTGCCAGTACATTTGGTGCCGTAGAATTTGCCAGCGTGGCGGAAGGATTCGGCGCGCTGGGAGTGAGGGTTGAAAAACCAGAGGAAATAGTTCCCGCAATCCTTGAAGCCTTCGAGTCAGATAAGCCTACTCTGATACACGTTCCAGTAGCCGTTCAAGGCCCAGCAGATTAATTTGTTAGCATATGGAGTATGAAGAGTTTTGTGCTCCTTTCACCTAGTCTATTTAAGATAGGTTGGCTGGAATGAAGAGATACTAGTCGTCTGAAGTCGTTTTAGATTTCACAGGGAATATATCAATCAGAGACCAACTGTGAATTATTGATACTGTGCGGGCGTAGATAGAATAAGCGGGGGGCAGGTTCAAATTAGTTCAAGAAAAAGATGATCGAGTTATATCGTTTGTGAGAACGGTATTCGCGCATTCATGAATACCCAATCTGAGCGTACAAAATTTGGCGTGAGCACTGGAATTTATCGGTGAAAAGGTGGATTGCCACCACAGAAAATGAATGGGGTTCCCTTTCCCACAAATATATTCCCCGCCAGTTGGCTTTAAGAGGCAAGAAAGTATTGGAAGGTTACGACTGTGGTGATTCCAGTCTGTACAATTTCAACTACATCGAGAACTCGATTGAACTGGCAACTCAGCCGACAGCTTCTATATGCACAGTTATTCCATATGAGCAGACGAATCCAAATCCTTTCGAGACAAAGGTGACAGAGAGCGAAAACTGGAGCTATAATCTACTTAACCTGCCGCCCCAATTCCCTGAACAGTCATGTATTGTGGGGGGCGACACCAATCGGCAGAACATCCGTATTGAAGAGCAAGACGGTATACCCTACATCATACACATCGATGGGTTAAACACCGACAGAGAGCAATGGTTGCTTAAGTTTCCCTACCTCTTTCGATCTTAGGAGCAGTAAGAAACCAAACCGCAGTCGAATTTGTTTGTCCCGAGGTTGAAAAGGATGCCAAGAAACCTTTGCGTAAGGCAATGACATCTGTGAAGCCGCATCGACCGCCAGCAAAGTAAAATAACCCTTTCCTATTAATGATTCCAGACATTAACCACTTTATCTTGTGTCTGACTACCCACCGTCACCGTCACAATATACAGACCGGTGACTACCACCTCGCCGTCACTATCTCGACCCGACCACCGAACGGCCTGTTTGCCTGAGCCGAATGTCTGCTGCTGAACCAACCATTCAACCAATTGACCAGCCACGTTATAGACCTTAATAGAGACATTAGCCGGCTGGTCCAGAGTGAACGAGATAGTGGTGTGTGGTGCTAAAACTGTTACCTTTGGGCGAGAAGACTCGTGGTTGGCAGGTCAATGAATTTGGCTTCAGATTGGCCGAATCCAGCGCTTGAATCTTATCCATCTCGCCCAAGGTGTACTGACCCAAGGACAGTACCGCCGCCGAGATGGTCTGTTGTTCTGGGTTAGGTGCACCACCAACGGCTTTCCAGGCTCCATCAGTGCGATGAAAGATTACGGGTTCCTTGCCAGCTGAGAGTTGTGATGGGTCATAGGAGAGGATTAAGGTGGCCGGCTTGATGGCGTTCAACCTGAGTGTGGCTGGAGCAAAGTCATAGATCTGGCTGACACGACGTACCGGTGGTTCGATTTCAACTTCAGGTAAAGCATTGACGGTCACGATTTCGTCTTGAGACAAAGTATTGGGTGGAAAGTAGAGTTCCGCCTGCTGGTCTTGGGGAGAAATAGTACTGCCTTCTCGGGTCACAACAGCAGTAGGCACTTCAATCTGAAGAGTCTGGCTGCTGGTGTTGCCTGCGATATCGGTGGCCGTCAGCCGAATCCAAACCGAGCCTCCTAGAATAAGTATTTCCCAATCTCGATTAATCTCGACTGTTTTCAATTCTGTCTTTGGCAACAGTCCATCTTCACTTTTTTGGTATAAGCCAGCTTGTAGATAGATTTGCTCCCAGCTTTTGCCCCTTGAATCAGTAGAAAATTCGAGGCGGTAACTATCCAGATTCATATCACTAGTTACAGCAGAAATAGTGACCTGTTTCAAGACCCGTTGATTAGCTTTAGGTGCTAATATTTCGACGGTAGGAAGCGTATTATCTACCCGAACAGTCACTTTCGTATAATTCTTATGTTCCAGCTCATCTTGGGCTAGAAGCCATATCTGATAATCTTTATCGGCAAAATCCTCTGTTTTCCAAATAGCCAATGTTGTCGTTCGCGGTAAAGCATCCGCCACAAAAATTGGTTTTTCAGTTTCTGTCTCTATCGGCATCTTGTCTCTATTAGCCTCAGTGATAAAGACTCGATAATCAGCAAAATCGTTATCAATGATGTTGCCCTTGATGTAGACCTGACCTCTTAGAACGTCCCCGTTAGTGGGAAAATTGATATTCGGGTCCGGGGCTTCCGTTTTAACAATAATGGCCAGTGACTCCAAGGGACTGGCATTAAAGTGATGATCAATAGCTCGCACCGAAAATTGATGCTGTCCATTTTCCAAGCCAATAGTAGCCGTATTTTGCTTGGTTTTTTCCGACCATCGGCCATCCAAGTTGTACTGGTAATGCAGATGGCCAGAGTCAGTTTCAATATCACCACCCCGCCAATCAATTGCAACGAAAGCTCTACCGGTCTGATAGGTTCGATCATCGGGGATGTCATCTACATCTATCCGGGTTAACTGAACAGCACGGATTTGATGAAGGCCTCAGATGGGTTATGCCTTCAGCGGTCCCAACCCAAAGATTAGCGGAATTATCGAGTTCTATCGTGTACACATCGTTGCTAGGCAGGCCATCAGCCACGGTTAGATCGTACCAAAAATCGCCTTGGATTCGCCTTAACCCTCTATTGGTGGCCAACCAATATACTCCTTCGGGATGCTCTACAAATCCGTTAGCAAAATGGTCTCGGTATGTTCGACCACCACCAAAACTGGCGTGTTCTACCCATGTTTTCCCTTGGTTGATTAACAACCCCCTCGATACTTCAAGTGCGACCAGCTGACCATCAGCCAGGACATGAATGCTATATATATTTGCCTTTCCATTCAACAACCCATTTTTGATCACTATTTAGCCGGTAAATACCTTCGCCGGTAGCAGCCCGTAAAATGCCATCAGGGCTTCGAATGAACTGTGCGCCGTAAGGAACAGGTTTGGACTCAATATCTCGAGACTCAACCCATTGCCCGTTGTGATAACGCCAAATACCTGCGCCGCCGTTGAACCAGATACTGCCATCATTGTCGCGAAAGACAGCAAAGCTTCGCCTGTCGGCATTAGCATCTGTACCATAACCTGAGAGCCGTGTCCATTTACCTTCTGAGTTGCCATCGTAAACATAGGGACCACCCGATTGACCTGTAACCCAGATATGACCTTGCTCGGTCTCGGCGAATCCCCATGTAAACCCCACTCTGAAGTTGTGTGGTTGCAGTTGTCCATCACTAAAGCTGAAAGCATTTGCGCCACTATCAATCCTATTGTTAAACCAGATGGTACCCTTGCTATCTTCATAAATATTAGATCCGAACGAATGTTGAATATTCCTTTGGCCCTTCAATTTCAGCATGTCTGGAGCCCCGTGGTTGGTCCATTTCAGCCCATCATAACTGATAAAACCTGCTGTGGAGCGGACCCAGAGTTTGCCATCTGAAGCCAGGAAAAGCCCGCCTACGAGTTCTCCGGCCAGTTCGGTTCGCCTCACACCGGTTTCATCGGCCGGTGGTTTTAGCCTCAGTCCGTCGCTACTACCTGCCAAGAGAGTACCATCGGTTAATTCGAGGAAAGAGTTGACGGCAATATCTAGTTCCGATATCCATTCGCCATGGTGGAAGTGATAAAGACCATTGGATGTTGCAAGCCAAAGTTGACCTCGGTCAGTTTGTTGGATTGCATAAATAGTTTGATCGGTAATGGATTCCTGCCATTTGCCATCGGCAAAATTAAACAGTCCCCTGTCGGTAGCCACCCATAAAGATTGGTCAGTTGTCTCATAAATTAGCTTGACGTTGACTTGGCCCAGTTGAAGGTCAGTGATTGAATTCAGAACCGGGTCATACTGAAATAGCCCTTGATCGGTACCCAGAAGAATCTGGCCAGTTGAGGTTACAAGAGCGGTATTAGTGGTGGGACTATCAAGCAGAGAGTTATCAGTATTAAATTCAGGGATCCATTTTTGGCCATCAAAACTAGCAATCCAGTCCATGTCCCCGCTTTCAGACCAAAGTCGGCCATCCGGAGTTTTAACCAACCAATCGGTGCCGACATCCGTATCATATAGCTGCCATTTTTGGCCATCAAAGCCAACCAGTCCATCCCGGGTAGAGATCCAAACTTTTCCATCAGACAAAACAGCAAATTCTGGCACATCAGATAGTATAATATCATTATCACTCAAGAAATTGGGTTCACCCCATGCTAGGCCATCGAAAAGATTTATGCTTATTGAGTTGTTAACATCGGCCTCACGAGAGAGGATTTGGCCTGAAGGTAACTCGAGAATGCGATTGATCGAAGCAGAGAGAGAGCTTTCCTCAAACAGACCATTGTATCGAGTAATACCCTGATCGGTACCGATCCAGATATGGCCGTTAGTAGCTCGGTAGATAGAGAGAATTTTATTGTTGTTTAAACCGTCTTCGGTAGTTAAGCGACGCCAACCTTGCTGGCTATGGAGCGGAGAGAGAATGAAGAGAAGGAAAAATAGTTGGATAGAGAACCAACGTGCCACGTGTGCCCCCCAAACCTTTAGGGTTAATGGATATAGAGACGATTGTATCTGACTATAAGGCTCGGATTCAAATCTCATCAATCGATGACAGCGGTCGGGATTACAGCATATCCTGATGTCAGAAGAGGGAGAGGTTTAGAATAGGGGACAGCAGGTTGGCTAACAGATTAGTGCTGATTTTACCAAGGCAAGGGTAGAAAGTTAAAGGTGTTGGCCCGAGCAATAGCCCGTTTTGTAAGATGAAGCGGCAGTATCTGTTTCACCCAACTCATTCTTCACGACAATAATTACAATTCCTTTCTCTAAGACCGTATATTAGTGTATAAGTTAGGACAATAGAAAATGCCAATACCCGAAACGAGAGTTCTTGGACCAATGGAAGAATATCTCTCAGATTAAGCATAGCCTCAGCGTAGGGAGTCAATTTTCTAGTTAAGGTAGTATCATCTGTACTGATGGCCTAGACTTAATCAAGAGAAAAGCCTAGGCTGAATATTCGCCTGGGACGAATCGGACGATTGGACAGCTATTGTTTCCCAGATCCTTACGTTGAACTCACATTATCTACTTCAGAATGACCATTTGTTTGGCCTGGTGAAAGGTCCCAGTGTCAATAGCATAATAGTAGATGCCACTGGCTACGGTCTCACCCATCGCATTTTTGCCGTTCCAGTAAGCGGCGCGACTTGGAGTTGCATAAATACCAGCCGTCTTAAGCCCCAGGTCGACCGTTCTGATCCATTCGCCGGCGGCCGTATAAATATGGATGTTGACCACCGATTCCTCCGAAATTTGAAACGGTATCCAGGTTTCCGGATTGAATGGATTAGGGTAATTTTGCCAGAGTTCGGTCTGTTGAGGTTGAACTATCGATTCCAGATCTAGATCAATCACCAACAGATCTCGATAAACCGCACTGTCTCCTGGAGTTGTGACTAAATGCAGATCTGAGATCAGTAACTGAGTGCGATCCTGGTAAGAGGCCCGTTCAACATCGATCGAGAGCAAAACAACTTGACGGCCGGGGCTGCGAAAATCAGCTTCGGCAACAACTGGTAAAGCTACACCAGCAATTCGCTGACAGTTGTTTTCGGCGACTGGAAGGTGCCAAAAACTGTTGGTCGATAAACAGTTACCTTTCTGGACCGATAGTAGGCGAACACTGGGCGACCGCAAACTGAGGTCAAATTGAATCCCTTTTGCTGATATGTTGTTCTCAAATTCGAGGGCAATGTCGATCTGATTCTGGTGACGTGAAACGATGACAGGGCGAATCCCGACATCGGGTGAGAACAGAACCTGCGGAGGTATCCGCTCATACTTCTGCTTTTGTGGTGCCGCATTAGTTTCAAGTTTCGCCAGTTCGTTCTCATTTAGGTCTAGCGATTCTCCAAAACGCGATGCTACCGCCGTTAAGTCAAAGATATCGATTTGACCATCCATATTGACATCAGCGGAAACCAGTTCTTCCAGCGCATCGGTATCCTCGGTTTCATCTGCACTTTGACCGAAGTATTTGGCGACCAGCACCAAATCGAAAATATTGATCGCACCGTCCACTACCACGTCAACCGCTTCAATCTCAATCGGTGGCAACGCCGCTTTTTCCGATGCCTCTGCCAACTGCTCATCGGTCTCCCATGCCCCGCCATCAAGGGTTGGAACCGGTATCTTGATAGTGAAGTTGACCTGTTCCAGGCTTTGACCTTCTTTAACTTCTACTTGACGCAGATGCGAACCATCTGCATCAAAAGCGAATCCAACCTCTACCTGTCCTCCGCCCACCGGTGCAGGCAGACGGTATTGTCCTTGCTGATCTGTTTGGGTAGAAATCCGCTGCTCCTTATCTTCCATTCGCAGAAAAACCGGGAAGTAGGGTAGAGAGTTGCCGGAGGGATCAACGACTTGACCCAAGATCCACTGATTGACTTCAACTGATACGATGTGAGTCGTTTCCGGTGCATCGGCGGGTGAGCGACTGATATTACCCGCCGTGTCAATGGCCTCGATAATGTATTGAACCTGGTTCACCTGATCGCTAAGTGGTGGTAGGTACATCGATAAGTCTATACGATAGGTTTGTCCGTCAATACTGGACATCGGGATTTGATCGAAGTAACCGTCGAGTCTCCATAACTCCAACTCACTTTCCAGGTCAACCCCACCCCCGAACCCAATCCCGCTCAGGGGAATATCAACTTCATCCTGCTGGCGGAACCGGCGTTGATCATCCAACTCTTCCGCAACAAATTCCAATCCGAGTTCAACATCTTCAAAATCAGCATCGGCCACCAAATCGTCGAGATTAAAAAAAAGATCCTCTTTTGCTTCTACCTCTAACGGGCCGACTAGATGAGTGTCATCTCCATGATCCATCAATTCAGGTTCTTCTTCGACCCCAATCGAATCAACAATCATTTCTCTGTCCAACCGATAGAAGATTCGTAGGTAGACGCCAGCCAACTGTAAATTGTCGGTAACTGTTGCCTCCAGTATCATTTGATAGTCGAAATTGTAGCTTTTTTCAGCCTGGTGAACGATGACCGGCTTTTCTGTATCTTCTATCAACACAATGTCCAGTGGGTATTCGCCTTCTGCTTCGACGGCTAAAGGGGCAATTTTCGTCATTAGTGCTTGACCTTTTTGAGTCCGAACGTTGACATGCCAGGTACCTAAACTAACGTAAATCTGGAATTTGCCCTGATCGTCGCTAACGGCTCGCCTGAACATTGGGAGGTAGGGGGCGATAAAGTCTATATCTTCCATTTCTAGGTTTTCAAGTGGATCTTCTAGGTCTACAAGTTCAAATTTATCTTCCAGGTCTCCAGCGACGATGGCTGGCTTGGCCTTGCCAGCTGTCAGAACGTTTATTCCTAGGTCTCCAATTTCATCTACTCCGAGCAGTAGGTCCATTGCTGGTGGAACCGGTTGGTCGTCAAATCGGTCGGCTGATTCCGGTTGAAGTTCGATCGCAACACCGGGAATCGGTTGTCCGGTAGTATCAGTGACCTGGCCCACTACTAGATAAGGTGGTGGCTTTAAGGTCACCGTATGGGGCTTGGATTCAGCCTGATTGCCGACCGCGTCAACCGCGTGAATCTGGTAGGTGAATGTTTCCAGCATTAAATGTCCGGGTATGGTAAAAGTCCACATTTTGCCATCGGGAAAACTATCGGCCCAAATACGACCGCGCTGATCTGATGGAAACTCAAGGTAAGCGTGCACATACCCTTTCACATTGTCAGTGACTTTTGCTCGAATAACGGTGTTGTCACCGATAAACTCTCCTTTGACCTGCGTCTCGGGATCGTGCACTATTTTTGGCAATTCGGTATCGGTTTCTAGAATAAAGTCTATACTATCGATAACTTTTTGCCCGCTCTTGTCGGGTACTTCCACTGTCATGCTATCCGGTTGCAAAACGTAGAACGGTGACTCCGGTTCAACGAAAATCCGCCATAGTCCTGCCACGGGTAGATGCAGCAGGTAGGTTCCGTCTGCTTTCGATTCAGTAACGGCTTCACTCCCCTCAAAGTCGTTCTGGTCGTCACTTCTATCAAGGGAAGCAAAGATGTTGGCTTTGGGTATAACCTGGCTGGAGGCCGGTGTCAACTGGCCACGGATTTGCAGTTCAGACGGTTTGACCAGGACTTTATGCAGGCTTTGGGGCGCACTGGCCGGATGGGTGGCCCGGTTTCCCGCATTATCCGAGGCCCAAATGTAGTATTCGACGCCGTCGGTAGTAACACCTGTGCCATCTAGGACTGCCACAAATTCTTCCGGTTTGAACAGGTCCAGATTAACGGGAGGCAATTCTATCTGTGATGCAATCTGCCGCATCGCTGCTAACCATGGTGCAGGCTTGGCTTCCCCTCCACCGCCGACGGGGGCAATCGGGGGTAGGTCCTTAGCCTCAACCTTTTCAGCGTTGCCTAATTCCGGCTCAGGTATCTCTTCTATCGCCCCCGGCTCAAAGTCTTCAAATGGGGTGTCGAAATCGAAGGAGGGTTCCATATACCTTGTTCTAAACGGCTCCTGGCTTCCAGCAGGGCGAAAGTAAACCTTAGGTTCAGTGTCAAGAACTGGGGGAAAGATGCCACTTTCCGTGTCTGTAATCCTGGCCACAATGCGAATCGGATTGCCTATAGTGACGGAGTCTAAATTTGGCTGATGGTCAATTACAGGCGGCGTGCTATCTTTTTTCAAAACATAATCGATCCCGCTTTTCTCCTCTCCGGCAGCAATTTTGATCTGCTGGGTTGATGGCAGAAGACCGAACAGATCTAAACTAACCTCTCCAGGTAGATAATAGCCGACGGACGGGAAAACAGAAATCATTACCAAGCCGACATTAACAGGCAATCGGTATCGGCCACTGGTATCGGTCGTGGTGATGTAGGGGATGGGTTCGATCTCCAATTCTGGAAAGTCCAATTCCGGAAAGCCCAGGTCAGTTAAGCCGCCGAATCCAAACACGATCACGCCACTCACCGGCTGGTTAGCCTCATCCTCAACCTTACCTACCACAGCCTGGTCTTTTTCGGGTAGAACTAGTGTTAAACGTGCTTCGGCTGTTGTTCCGTCCTGATCGGTAGCACGGATTATGGTGGGATATGTGATCGGCGGCACCTCCTCCGGCAATAGAGCAGTGATCTGTCCATCGGCAACACCATCCTGGTCCGATAACCAGGTATCGTCGAATTCGAAGTCGTCTACATCCTTGCCCCCGTCTGTCACCCGCAGTTTGCCCATTAAAGCGGAAAAATCAGCATCGATGTCAGGCTCTATTTTGCCGTTTTTGTCGGCATCGATAAATAGCTCGAACCGTAAAGTATTCCCAGGCTGACTGACGTCAGCTTGTAGTTGCAGTCTGAGCAAGGGACTATATTCGATCTCAAGCTCTATTTGTTCATTAAGGGTAAACGTGGTCACTGCCCACAATGGTATGGTGATAAAAAATAACGGTAATAACAAGACTTTTAAACGCATTGGGTTCTCCTTAAATAACTAATAGATAATACATAACAGTCAACTGGTTTACATCGCGGCTGGCCAATGCCACAATTAGCAGGACATTAAGTTGTCCCTTTGGATGATTTGATCTTATAAATCATTCCGCATCTTCCTTTTTACACACTTCCCCTCATCCTCATTAAGATTTATTTCTCCATTGTTCAAACAGTTTTATAGTTTTTTTTAATCTTAATATCATCTATCCAGAATATTCTTGGCTGTAATATGTTCAATTATATTCTCAACCATCTGTCTTTAGACACATCAATACTAATTCGAGAGGTCTCCATTCATCCCTCTGTTCATTAATTTTAATTAAGGTTTTTATTTCATCTTCTTTTGAGGCAACACCTCCGCCAGACATGTTAAATGTGGTTCTAGGATTCTTTACCCAAAAGCTTATTTTATAAATTCCCTCTCCTTCAAACCGACCAGTTTCAAAGAACTCGTTTGTAAAGTTAGGAGATTTCCAATTGCCAGTTGACAAACATTTTTTTGACGTTAAACTTATAGGGATTGTTTACTCTCCTTAAAGATATCTTCCCTTAAAGATATCTTTAAGGAGAGTTCAATCTCAAAATCAGCTTCTGGAACAGTATTGGGAGTATACATTAACCAATTTACAGGCAACCCACTTTAAGAAACTTCAAATCCACCGTTTAATCCAGCCGAGAAATCAGCTTCTTTTTCACCCATTTGATTGCACTCTGCTAATATCAATGCAAAATTAACTATTAAAGACACAATTTTTTTAATTGACAAAACCCTTACCAGGATGAACTTTACGCCCATCATAAAACTCCTTGTTGTGGTGTGCAACTACGCGAATAGCATCTAACTAGCACTTAACATGCCGTAGCTAACGACCTCCAATTTTTAAGCCTAGGCTAACAATCGGGCTTATTATCATCTACTCAACTGCGATATTCGTGTCGCAGTGCAACATAAATAGTGCACATAAATGTCGCACTATTCCCTCTCACATTAACTGAGTAGATCTAATCCGAAATATCAATTCGTATCAGATCCCGGCCAATTAGATGACCAGCCGGATCAAGCTCAACTCTGGTATTGAACTATCCAACGGCAAATAGAGGATGTTCAACATCACCTGAACCACTTCTACCGGACGTGCTCCGCAACGGTTTGGAGGAACTGGAACAACCGTTAAGCTGGTACCGGCTAAAGTAGTATCAAAGCCCTTTGGCTTCAGTTTCTGATGTGACTGATTTGGATTTGAAACAAAAACGGGAAAAATCCAGAAAGTATGATTATCGGCTCGGCAACCTGGATATTACGGTTCATCTAGGGAAAGCGTCACTAATTCTTAAATAAATAGGATAGCGATAACACCACCATCGAAGTTAGCTAAACGGATAGAGTGATATACGGAGTGTCAACTGCAATTTTCAGCGCGCAAAGGGAGCATTTTGTTCAACCGCCAAATTCGAGTATCCAAGGCATCTTCCATCATCAATCCTGTCAACCGCGGCCATAGTGTGGTTGACAGTGCTGAGTTAACCCATGTTTGCAAAGATAAGGCTTCAGGTTTGGTTGCGGTGAGCGGCAAAGTCAATGAGGGGTTGCACAACCAGAACGGACAGAATGTACTAGTTTTGGCTTTGGAATTGGATGGGAAGTGGGCGTTTAGGCCAAAAACAGAAGCCTGTTCAACCCCATGGCGAGAAGAATCAAGGGGGAAATTTACTCCTAACCCCGGTTGCCGCGAGAGGCAGCGAAGATAATATTGGCCGCGTCGTAGCCAAAGGGTCTCTACTTCCAGCTATTTTCACCGATGGAGAAACCGCTGACGATCATGCAGATTCTTCATAAGTTGGTGCCTATGAAAGGATCAAACATCGCCGGGGAGAACAGAAGGTCAAAGCTGGGATGGAAGCCTCAGGCTAGTGCCATTGAACGGTTTAATTTGACCGATGGGCAGAGAAATCGCCACCAGCCAGGAAAAACTTTAGAGGTTTCAAAACAGAATCGGTTTGATGACTGGATAAGTTGGACTTCAGTTCGGTGGTACAATTTCCACCTCAAGAGGCGTAGTCACAATGATAAAAATGAGGAAGGAGTTCTGATCCAAAGGACTCCCGCGATGGCAGCTGGAATCGCACCTCAGCCGGATTCAACGTTACAACTTATACCGTTGCTTGTCTTGGGATAATCTCAGGACACCATCCAGCTTCCTGGTGAGTTCCTGCACGAGTTGGTAGTATTTTATATGGTGGATAAAGCTTTTCAAGAAATCGACCAAAAAACTTTCGAACTAGATGAAATTGTGATATTTCTAGGTAATCTGGCAATGGAAAAAGTAAATGATGTAGTATAATAAAAGATATAGTACAGAACAAATTTTATAGTTGATACATCTTGTTATTTGAAGGTTTATCACTAAACACAACAAACACAACCCGACCATACCGCTGACTAAACTCCCCTCCTCGAATTTAACACAGTTGTGATGATTATTCGGAGACTATTACTCGTATCTCTTTTTCTCCCTTTTAGCCTGCTGTTTGCCCAACAGTTACCGTTTTCTTGTGGTACACCGGAATGTATTGAACGGTTTTTCGCTCGTCCGGTAGGTGAAAGAAGAGATGAACCGGTACCTTCAGCTCCGACGAGAGAACAAATAGAAACAGGACAAATTGACGTATTCTACACCCACATTCCAGAACAGAAGGTCAAAGCCACCTGCATCGGTATTGGGGAACACCTCTATCTCTACGTTGAAAACTCGGTGTTACCGATGGTCAACGAAATCGATACGGCCGAGATTATTCGTGTCTTTGATACCAAGATTTACCCCAATGTCCAGCGACACTTTGGATCGGAATGGAGACCGGGGTTAGACCGGGATCTGCGGATTACCATTCTAATGCACGATGTCGGCCGCGATCGCTCAGCCAGAGACTATGCCGGCTATTTCTCACCAGCCGACCAGCATCTAGACGCATCCTACAGCAATCAGCGTGAAATGATCTACATGGACACCTACTCTTTCCGTGACCGATCTCGATGGACCTTCTTCTCCAGTCTAGCACACGAATTTGTGCACTTGGTCAACTGGTATCAAAACGGTGGTAGGACTGACCAACGCTGGTTGGAGGAAGGGGTGGCTAGTTTCTCTGAGTGGATCATCTACCAGAAGATCCATAGCATTTATGTGGAGGGCTATCTTAAAAACCCAACTGTCTCTCTACACAGACTAGACCATCCGGATCTTTACTACGGTGCTTCTTTTCTGTTGTTGCTATATTTATACGAAAATCATGGTGGTCAGGATTTCATCCGCCAACTGATAGCTGAAGACCTCCTCGGCTTAGCTGGGATCGAAGCGGTGTTACGCAAAATCGGAGATACTATACCGATTTCCGAACTGGTGATTAATTGGGCTGTTGCCAATCTACTGAACGAGATCGATCGAATTTCTGATCTTCCCCTCGGTTACAACGGTTTGCCAACCAAATTCTTCGTTCAATCCAATTTCCCCACCTTCTCCGGTCTTCCTATTTCCCGTACATCCGAGGTACAACCATTCGGCATCTTCTACGCCAAAATCGTGCCGACGGTAACTCAACTGACGGTCACACTGACAGGTAACCCCAACCAGCGGCTAGAGGCTAAAGTGCTGCGTCTGCCCACAGACAGGCGGGAGCGTGCCATCTGTGTTCCGATTCCTTTTGATGCAGCCAATCGGGGGCGGCTGTACTTAACGGATCTGGATACGGTAACCGAGCTTTATCTCGTGTTGACAGGTGAACAGACACAGCAGTTCCAACTGGAGATCGAGGAAACACTACAAGCTGACCCGACAAGAGAACCGATTCGCGCAGAGCGACAACAACTGTCCATGCCGAAAACCATCTTTCGCCCGGTGGGTGACTCATTTCAAAACTCACCTAAACGGCCGAACACCGACTACCGATTCGAGCCTTTGGAGCGGATTCATCTCAGTAGCCGTTATCAGGACTTAGTGATTACCACCGGCCCGGATAGCCTACCAGACCACGCCTATGTTGCCAGTGGGTGGGGCTTGGAGGTATTTGATCTGACAGACCCACTCCAACCAAAGTTGATGATGGAGATAAAAACAGATGGCAATGCCCAGGATATAGTGGTCAAGGATAGTATTGCTTACATTGCTGACGGCGCAGCCGGTTTGCAGATGATTCAGATTGCGCCAACATTAAAACGATTAAACACCATAGCTGTGGGTGAAAATCTACACCAAGTCTTGATCTCGGAAGAATTTCCGCTATATCTATTTGCCATCGACGCAGAACTAGGCCTGTTTCTCTTTAACACCTCCAACCTGGTGAATGAGGCTGAACCTGTGGCCACTTTTCGAACCCTTGGTCTGGCCATGCATGTGACAGTAGCAAACAGACGCGTTTATCTTGCTGATAGCCGACGAGGCGTCCAGATCCTGAGTTTGGATCGGATTCCCCTATTACCGGTGATCGGTGCGCTCCCTTACGTCGGTTATGATATGGTTATCGAGGATCAGATCGCCTATGTCGCTGGCGGAAATGTTTATGCCGTGACTCTGCACGATCCACTGAACCCAAAAATTGTGTCGGAAGTGAAAACTCCCGGACAGGTTATTAGTCTAACACCAATTGAGAACCGGGAAAACCGGCTTCAGTCAATTCTGTCCGTCGATTATCGTTCCGGTATTTACAAGTTGGGGGTTGAACGCTTTGATAACCGGGCGCCGGAAGTAGAACTGAGCCTGGAGGCCCATCAATCCACGCACACTCGACCATTGGCCGCTTTCGCTGTTCCGATGAACACCGATCTGGTTTATGTAGCCGACGGTGAGGGCTACTTAGATCTGATTCGTTTTGACGGGCCACCTGTTTGGGAGTACCGACACAGTAGAAGCGGCAACCTGACGGGCTTCGATATGGATGGGGACCAGATCTTTGCCGTTTCTCAGGGCGCCGGCCTGTTTTCAATATCGAACGGTCGGTTCATTTCTCAGTCCGAACCCGGATTTTCAGGAGAAGATCTAATCGTTGAAGACGGATTTGGCTACATCGTCACTGGACAGAAAACCAGGCAACAGAATCAACTTGGTCTGTTAATTGTCGATCTGAGTAACCCAAAAAAGGTTCAGAGAGTTGGCCAAGTACCAACGGATTTTCCTGCCTATGATGTCAGGCTCAATGGGCAAACTGCCTATGTCTGTGCTACCGAACTGTTGGTGATCAATGTCCGGCAACCCAGAGCACCGGTGCCTGTCAGTCGGTACCCGATGTCGGGGTCTGCCTTTCAATCGGTTGTTTATCAACCCCCAGATGCTAAGGAGCGATTCTTATTTGTCGCTGCTCTGAACGGTGGCGCACATCTCTATGATTGCACCGAGGCCCAAAATTTGAGGCATCTGACCGTCATCGAAACCGCTGAAAGTGTGATTGGGGTCAGTGTGGTTGACGGTTGGCTAGCCTTGCTGGAGAATCGGTCCCATCTGCGAGGAAACCCTGACTACGGATCCCTACGCTTGTTCGATATTACTAACCCCCGTACCCCTCGACAGGTAAAAACCTTCGAGACCCCCGCTTATCCGATACAGATTGAGTTGGAACCCCAGAAGCACAGCATTGAGCAGTTACCTTACCTGTATCTGCTCAATCCCGACTACCTCCATTTGCTAGACACAGAAACCGGCGAAACAGTTACCCGGTCCCAACCGCTGCAACAGGCCAAAAAATTAATCATTGTCCAGAATACCGCTCTGGTGGTGGATCAGCATGGTATCGATACTTTCCGCCTCAATCGTCAGATCTTTGCTTTAGCTGTCGATCAGGCAACGCAAAGCCAGCCTATGCCTGACGGTGGGATGACCGGCGGCATTGACCATCCTAACCTGTTATCTTTGCTAGGGCAAAGTTTCCCCAATCCAGCTAATCCGGAAACTTGGATACCCTTTCGGCTAGCACAACCCGGCGTGGTGACGGTCACTCTCTTCGACCAGAAGGGGCAGCTCATTCGACAAATTTTGGCCGGACATCATCTGGCGGGTGAATACACCTCAAAAGCCAAGGCCATCTACTGGGATGGAAAGACGCAATCAGGTGAAACTGTGACCAGCGGCATCTACTTTTATCACCTGCTAGTGGATGATGGTCAACGGCAGGTATTTACTCAAACTAAGATGTTGACCATTGTGCGGTGAGGTTTGAAGCTCCCCTCATGTCAAGACCATGGGAAGCGAAAACTAAGGTGGGTAGGGGTAATGTTTTTCCACTTAAGGTATTTTGCGTAATCCTGTGTGTACCTCCCATATTCCGCTGTATTATTAAGATCGATATAAGCAACAGTCTTATACGCTTTAAACCAATTCTTTTCCATTTCCATAAGATATTGCGTATTTGGGATATTTATATTCAGCCTATTTAGATTAGTAATACCTTTTCATCAAACAACCTTAGATAAATTGAGTTCGTACCTTCATAGCCCGACGGACTAACTCGATATTTGGTACTGAGCAGGAACATATTGGAGGGTTTGGCCGGGTTCTAAAACCGCTACACCGGTATTGGGTGACAGAAAGTTGACCCCGGAAATAAAGGCGTCCAGATCCACAGGTTGACCAACGGCTTCACCATAGTGACAAGGAATCACCACATCAGGCCGAATCAGGCTAGTCGCCCGTGCTCCTTCACGGATGCCCATGGTGTACTTTCCGCCGATCGGTAAAATAGCAATCTGTGGGCCATACATCTGCGAAATCAGTTGCATATCACTAAAGATATTGGTATCGGACGTATTGTAGATAGCGACCCCATTATCAAAGGTTAGAACTACGCCAGTGGAACCACCGTCTGGGCGAAAATAGTGGCCGTCAGGTGGTGCCCCCAGCACCAAATTGGGAGATAGCGACCCCGAATTATGAAAGGCTTGCACCAGCGTAATACGAACATCATCAATCTGCACCGATCCGCCTGGGTTCATCGGAAAGATCAGATCTTGATCCAACCCGTGAGCAGCGGCTACCAGTGTCATTTCATAATTTCCTACGAACCTAGCACCTGTCTGTTGGCAAAGTGCAAAGGCATCCTGAACGTGATCGTTATGACCGTGGGTGGAGATGACAATATCCGCCCGCTCTACGTCTGAACGTTTGATCGTGGAAACTGGACTCTCGTCCAACCAGGGATCGTAGTAGATCAACGTTCCAGAGGCTGATTCAAAAGAAAAGGAAGCATGTCCAATATAGTTAACTTTTACCATGATTTTCTACCCGTGATTTCCTGCCGTCGTTCAACTTCCATTTTGCGGATATATATGTCCTTAAGAGTTCCTGAGTTTGATGCTTAGTTCGGTTCGATCAAGACATTACGGTAGGCGACAGGGCCATGATCTCCTTGGAGCATCAGAGGGGCGGTCGCCGTCTCTTGGCCCAACATAGCAGCCCGGGTTGGCCCTTCGACCTCCACGTTTTGGTGAACTGTTTCGCCGTTCCAGATCACTTGAAGAAACCTGGCATTAGCAACTTTAAGCCCCCGGGCATCGAAACGAGGGGCTTGGAATATAATCTCGTAGGATTGCCACTTACCGGGTGGACGACTCATATTGAGGCGAGGTGGACTACCGCCAACCGACTTCCCATCAATCCAGCGGGAGTAGATTCCACCACAGGCACCGAAAGTCAGCTCTTCCTGCCCCCAACTGTCAAAGACCTGGATCTCGTATTTACCCATCATATAAACGCCGGAATTAGAGCCTTGGGGCACTAGAAACTCAATTTGCAACCGGCAGTCACCGTGCTGATATTCGGTATAAAGATCCGGGGTTCGGCCTTCAGGTCCATTGTAGAAGATACCCTCACCTGCTTGGATTACCAGTGCTTTTGGGTTTTGCTGATCTAAACTGACTTCGCCTACCACAGTCCATGCATGTGACGCTTCACGGCTTGATAGATAGTGATGATCCTCACGAGGTCGCCAGTTATCAAGATCTATCCCATTAAACAGCTGAATCGATGTCATACTACTTCTATTCCTTGAAATTTATTGCAATTTTATGCAATGAAGATGGTTTGCTCTCCGTTGATAGCGAATTACGGTGATCTTTATAGTTGTTTGGAGCCAGTTTTAGAGTGCTGCAAAAGCATTTTAGTTTACAAGTCCAGAATGGAGGTCAGTTTCCGGATATCGTACGGATTAATGGCGACAGTACTAAAATACATCGTTTTTCCAGCTAGAGGAGGTTCTTCTAAGACCTCTATTCGTGCCTGTACTACTTCAATGGTAGAGGTTTTAGGTCGATTGAACGAGAACTACGGTATAAGTAGTAAGGTCTCCTATTCCATATCCTACAATCGACCAGTATTTCTCCGGATTTCTGCCCCTAATTCCCGTTTTTGCGGAGACTATTGAGGACATGTTTGCACGGGGATGAAAAGCGGCATATTAGCCCGCGCATTGTCACTCCGACCTACGATTAATTCGAGGGAAATCCGGTGTCGAGATTGTACCGGCTATTTAGAGCAAACCTTTGACCATACCGCCATCGACCTGGATTGTTGCGCCGGTAATGTAACTGGCACGCTCAGAAGCCAAAAAAACGATCAGATTAGCAAATTCTTTTGGGTCCCCAATTCGGCCTAGTGGAATATCCTGAGTCATCTTTTCGATGGCCTGATCAAAGGTAATGTTTGCCTCTTCGGCTCGAACAGTAGCCAACTGCTGAATCCGGTCAGTGAAAATGATACCGGGGCAGACGTTGTTGACTAAGATATTGTCGTTAGCTAGTTCTGTGGCCAGTGTTTTGGCAAAACCAATAACACCTGTCCGGGCCATATTGGACAACATCAGCCCTTCGACCGGTTGCTTGACTGAAACCGAGGTCAGGTTGATAATTCGTCCGCCTTTACGCGCCCGCATGTTAGGAACAACGGCCCGTGTCAGGTTGATGGTGCTCATCAGGTTCAGATTAACGGCATCTTGATAGTCGGTAATGTCGAGATCGTCAAACCGACCGGCTCTCGGCCCACCAGCATTATTGATTAGAATATCGATGCCGCCAAAGTGTTCAATACTGCTGTGGATCAAATTTTCGGCATCGTTTGGGTTACTGACATCCATCGCCATAGACATCACTTCAGCCCCGGTCTGTTCACGGATTTCTGCAGCTGTAGCATTCAGCGGTTCTTCATTTCTAGCACAGATGGTTACCTTAGCTCCCTCTTCTGCTAACCCGAAAGCAATAGCTCGCCCTAACCCTTTACTAGATGCGCCGATAACGGCGACCTTATCTTTCAATCCTAAATCCATATGTTATTCTCCTCTAATCCACTATTTCATTAGTGAGTCTGTAAAGTTGTGATGGCTAATATAACCAATATAGTTGTTTAATACCACTGTGCTTTGTCTACCACATTCCTTAATGGTTCACCTGCCACGAAACGACGGGCATTATCCAGTAAAAGATCAAAATGACGATTGGTGATATCTTCAGCATCTTTAACTGCAATATGTGGGGTTAGGATGACGTTGGACAGCTTCCAAAGCCGATGATCTTGCGGAAACGGTTCGATCTCATAGACATCCAGAGCAGCTCCCGCAATTTGGCCGGTTTCAAGGATTCTAGTCAGATCTTCAATCTTTGTGGTGGCCCCCCGCCCGATATTGATAAAATAGGCTGTCGATTTCATCAACTCGAATCGCTCACCATGCCACATCCCTTCTGTCTGTGGGGTATGTGGAACGGTGACAATTACAAAGTCAGCCTGTGGAATCAGTTGATCTAAGTCTTTAGGTGGATGTTTTTCTACCCAAGGCACCTCGTACTCCCAACGTGCGTCGACGCCAAGAACCTGCATGCCGAAAGCGTGACAGAGTCGAGCTGTCTCTTGACCGATCCCACCTACACCGACGATCAGTGCGATAGCGTTTTTCAAATCGACGTACGGCGTTTGCCTGGCCTCTGTGTCCCAACGTTGATCCCGTTGAGCATCTACATAATATGGCAACCCGCGTGCCAGCGCCAATATGTACATTAGGATATGTTGACCAATATGGTCGTTGTAAACCCCTCTTGGGTTGCAAACCTGCACCGGATGTGCAATCAGTTCCGGGTAGTAGAACCCGGCCTGAGGGCCAGCAGCCGGACTTTGAAGCCAGCGGAGGTTTTTAGCAATAGAGAGCATATGTGGTGGAACCCAGCCAAAGACCGCATCAGCCTCAGCAAGCTCTGTCCCGGCGGCTTTGTCGGTCGGTGGGATTATCACCTGATAAGATGGAATCTGCCGTCTAATTTCGTCTGCCCACTGGCGTAGGCGCTGGGTAGGAGGGGGCATCATTACAAGTTTCGGCATTTTAAAGATTATTCCTTTCTAACTGGGGGGCGACGTAACGTCGGTATAGAGCGGGTCAATAAATATCAAGAGTTGGTAGCGTTGAAGAAAGTATCTAAACGCTACTATCTTATGCTGTTATCTTTCGGCTGTCAATGTAGAATCAAGAAAAAAAGCAGGTATTGATTACCTCTTCAGCCAAACGATATAACGGTTCTCCATTCGTCCAACGATCCCTGCTCTCTATGTAGGAAAGTGGATAATCTTGGTTGCTATGAAACGGCCATGTTAATAAAAAGAGAGAAAGCGAAGGACTAATCAGGGGCGGCATCCGTTCTGGACAGGAAAACTAGCTTGTTTGGTCAAACGAGGCAAAGGTGGCGGTACAAATCAATGGGTGATAAAGCTTCTATGGCTTTGTTTTTGTTCTCAATAACCTCATTCAGTTTATCATTAGTAATAGATGCCATTTTTTACTTGACATGTTTTTCAAATCGAATTACTATTTAGTGCGCTGGAAAGCTACTCACCCCATAAAGAAACTTGAGGAGATAAAATCATGGCTTTTACCAAAGCACGAAAACCATCGGAAGATGTCGTTGAATTACCGACGACCAAAGCGGAGATCATCGAAGTCATTAACGAGTCCGAAGTCGGACGGGATATTGAAATTGAGCTTGATTTACAACAAAGTATCAGTAATTTCCCGGCTTCAGGCACGTTTCCTGCCAAGATACGTTTCATTCATTCTGAAGCCTTGTTAGTTGTTGCTCCTCCAGTAGGAGAGACGAATCAGTCCATCCCAGATAATGCCTTGGAGTCAGAATCAGTCAAACTCAAGGCCCTAACTGACGGCTTTCCCACCAGTGCAGCGGTTATCACCAGTTCATTTTTTGATGAAAATCTAGGACATGTACTGCAGATCGAAAATGCGGCTGAACTGCAACCTAGAAAGTTCATGCGAACTCAGCACGAAGTCATTGCCAAAACGGTGATTCCTAATGACCGACCAGGCCGGGAACCAACAGAAGTCACCTTCCGAACTATCGATATTGGTGGGAATGGCGCTTTACTGACCTGCAAAAAAGGCTCTGGTCTCGACGTTGGCTCATTTTTTGAATTACATATTAATGACCGAAAATTCCCTGGTTACGGCCTCGATTTAGCCACGCCAGTTCCACACCTTCCTAGTGGTGAAAACGCAGCTATCTTTGAAGGCCAAATTGTGAGGATCTTCCCTAACCAAGAAAAGCCTGATAACGATTGTTTCGGTTTTGAGTTCGGCTTTAACGATACTTTTGTCGAAATGCAGATGAATGACCAGATCTCCAAATACTGTATGGATATTAAACTTAAGCAACACCAAATAACCGTTGAAACAGAGAGAAACGAGCGCCTAGGTGGTAAGTTCAAGAAAAAAGTCAGACGCTTTTAATTGCCTGACCCGTATCTCGGTCAAAAATAGAGCAAGCCTGTAGTTCCAACCATACCGTCTGGCCTACCCTAACCTGTTGGTCAGGCGGTATCCTACACTTCATCGTTACCCGCTGATCGGTTTCATCCAACCCTAAGTTCACGTCGACAATTGTTTCCGCTCCCAATGCTTCGTAGTTGTGAACCTCAACCACTATAGTGTTGTCCTCTTCTTGCGGGTGAATAACCAGATTTTCCGGGTGAATACCTAGCCAAACCTCTTCCCGGGCTATCCCTTTTCTAGCTATCGTCTCCGGTAATGCAACCTGCAAATGGCCAATTAACTGACCATAGATTTCTCCGTTGGATTCTGAGAGCCGGCATGTCATCAAATTCATGGAGGGATTACCAATAAAACCGGCCACAAATATGTTTGCCGGTTGGTTGTAAACCTCTATTGGAGTCCCAATCTGCATGATTTTACCCTGATCTAAAATAGCTACCCTATCAGCCATCGACATGGCTTCGATCTGGTCGTGTGTTACATACAGCGTGGTGATACCAAGTTGCTTCTGCCGCCACTTAATTTCGGTTCTCATTTCGGCCCGTAGCTTAGCATCCAAGTTAGAGATCGGTTCATCCATCAAAAATACTCGTGGTCGCCGGACCATCGCACGACCGAGTCCCACCCGTTGGGTTTCTCCCCCACTCAATTGAGCCGGCTTTCGCCACAGCAGATGCTCAATATGGAGCATCTCAGCAACATCCTGAACTCTTCTTTTAACTTCTATTTCTGGTAACTTGCGTGGCCACAACGGGAAAGCCATGTTTTCAAAGGCTGTCAGGTGAGGATACAAGATGTGGGATTGGAAGACGAAAGCAACATCTCGACTAGCTGGATCTAACTCGGTCATTGGTTGATTGTCGAAGTAGATATCGCCTTGGTCTAACTTCTCTAAGCCGGCAATACAGCGCAGCGTAGTTGTTTTACCGGCACCAGTATGACCCAACAAGACAAAGAATTCCTGATCTTCAATTTCCAGGTCGAGTTGGCTGAGAGCAACTTTGTCATCAAAGCACTTTGTTATAGATTCCAGTCGAACGCTTGCCATAAACTACTTCTTTATTGCTCCAAACGTGACGCCTCGCAATAAGTGTTTACGCACTAAAAAGGTAAAAATAGCAACGGGCACTAAGAAAATAAAAGTGCCAGCGGCCACCTTTCCCCAATCGTAACCGGTTTTCCCGGTTGCACTCACAATCGAAGGGGGAGCTGTAACTGCTTTGCCACCGACTTCAGTCAAAACTAGAGCAAAGGCAAATTCATTCCAAGCTGTAATCAAGCAAAAGACAGCAGTTGCCGCTATGCCAGTGGATGCTTGTGGTAAAACCACTTTGATGAAGGCCTGAAAGCGAGTGTAACCGTCGACCAATGCTGCATCTTCATACTCTTTTGGGATCTCGTCTATAAAGCCTTTCATCAGCCAAACGGCAAAAGAGAGGTTGAAGGTCGTATACAGCAGAATCAGGCCAAAATGAGTATCTCTCAATTTAAGAACTGTATACATGAGGTAAATTGGGATTACTACTACAATGGGTGGTAGCATTCGGGTGCTGAGAATGAAAAAGAGTAGATCGTCTTCGCCTGCTATCTTAAAGCGCGAAAACGCATAGGCAGAAAGCGTTCCAATGCCAACGGCTAAAATCGTGCTGGTGAAGCCTATGATGATACTATTTAATAGTTGGGAAAAATATTTGGAAGCGAAGAGCTTTTGGTAATTTTCAAAGGTGATTTTAAAGAAAAATTTGGGAAATGGAGCTGAAATATCGCTGCCATACTTGAGAGATGTAACAATGATCCAATAGATCGGGATCAAATAGATTAATACTACCAGCAGAATCGAAAAACGAGATAGATAATAAGAAAAATTTCTTCTGGTTGGCATCGTACCTAGGCTTCTCTCTTCAATTGGTTTAGATATTTAACGTAGATATTACTCAAAGCTACAATCACAATCAGAAGAATATAAGCCATGGCACAAGATTTTCCGGTATTGAAACTACGAAAAGCTAATTTATAAAGGTTCATAGACACAGTTTCGGTGGCAGTACCAGGGCCACCTTCTCTGGTCAGAACGTAGACAATATCAAACATTTTAAAAGCATCCATGGTTCTGAACAGTATGGCAATCATCAATAAGGGGGAAACCAAGGGTAAGGTAATCCAACGAAATTTAAACCAATTGGATGCCCGATCGACATCCGCTGCTTCATAAAGGTACTTAGGAATAGCAGACAGTCCGGCCAAAGAGATTAACATCATAAATGGCGTCCACATCCAAGTATCGACGATCACAATAGAAACCATGGCAAACTTGGGATCTGTTGTCCAAGGAATAGGGGTAGCTTGGACAAAATTGAGCAAGGGAAGTAAGAAGTAGTTGATTAAACCAGAGGTATCCGATTTGAATAGAAACCGCCAAAATAGGCCTACGATCACTGGCGATAGCATCATCGGTAATAGGATCAAGGTTGTAACGAGGCCTTTATAGCGAAATTCACGGTTTAGTAACAGTGCTACGCCAAAGCCGATCAAAAACTGGGCACTAACCGCCGTTACTACAAAGTAAGCCGTAGTCTGGAAATACCCCCACATATCCGGGTCAGAGAGCAACCGAACATAATTTTTAAAGCCGATGAACTCAGGTGGGAGGTCTGGACGATTGACGCGATATTTATAAAAGCTAAGAACCAACGACCAGAGAAGGGGAAAGATGTTCATCAAGATCAGTAAAATCATGGTTGGCATGATAAATACCATCTTGACTTGGTAGTCGCTCAGCCCTGTAGAGGTACGGGCAAATGAGCCTACACGGGGAGGGTTATTAAATTCCGTTGGTTCCGTCTCCATGTAAAGGGGTTAAAACCGGTCAGCAAAATGCGCAGAAAGTCCGCTAACAGATGCCTTTCGCATTCCCCCCTAAGGTTTTTTACTTAGAATCCAACGAGCGGTATCCTACCCAGTCTTCTGGTACCGCGTTGTCATGTTCCGCCATGAAGGCCAACAAAGCTTCAGCCACTTGATCACTGGGCCAAGCATCGAGACAAATCGTCAGGTTTTCGATAGCCTCATCCCACTCACCCTCCAGATAGTGGTCGACGGCAATCTCGAAGGTATCGTAGTACTCGAGAAGGGTAAATTCTTCCGGTTCTTCTAGGTCAGTTGTATACAGCGTTATAGGGTTCTCACTTCCTTTAACGGTAACAATATCGATCTTCCGGCAACTCGGCCTCATCTCAGGAGATAGACTTTCGACGAACTCACCCGACATTAAGATATCGGCCTTATATTGTTTGGTTGCGGACTCTAGACGTGACGTAATATTCACATGGGGCGATAGGTAGGAAGCATCAATCTTCTGATTGGAGCCAATTGCCCCTTCAATCGACCAACCAATATGCAAACCAAATCCAAGTTGAGTTTCAAAGCCTGGCAGACGCTGTTGGAGTTCGGGATTTTGGGTTAGATTCTGGAGGGTTTCACACTCTCGAACTTCTTGTATTGTGCGTGTGAATGCACGCAAAGCACCATCAGCAGGATTTTCAATACTAGTTCCATCCTCCTTCCAAACTAACAAGAAGGCATCCCCAATATTCTTGTTGGGAGATCCACCGTTTTCAGCAACGGAACGATGAAGAATGTCAGCCACGGAATTGACGAATAACATCACATCTTCCTGTAGGCACTCAGTAGCATCGGTGAAATTGCGAACATCACAGAAGCCGTAGACAGCTTCAATCCTCTGCCCCGGGACCATTGGATTGAGTTCTCCTTCTTGAGCCAAATTGTGAGCGATAATCTTAGCTCCAGCTTCACCAAACCCAATCTGCAGGAGACCGCTAATCTTGGCCATTGCCTCCTGAATCACACCCGTTTCATGAGAACTTCGTCTCCGCTGAACTTCAACAGTCGCCAATGGGTTCTCAGCTAGGGTTTTGACCATGAAAGTCATCCGCTCAATCGGCGTGATAAACAGAGTCTGAGCATCAGCTTGGAAAACGAACGTTCCTGCTCCAAGCAACAGCACGACAAACATAACAATCACAAAACCATTAAAGCCCATTTCGGAGTTAATATCGCGTTTGTCAAACCATGCACGACTACCATTGGGCGTCTCGTAGAAGATTATGTCACGGGCACGAATCGTCGACAGTTCGGTGTCAAAATTACGGTAACTAATCCGATCTCCGACAGATACGGTTTTACCTCCCGGCAGGTCAGTCAAAGACACAATAGAGCTCAGACCAACTTCATTCTTGCCTTTGATAATATCTTGCCCACGTGGTTTATGCGCTTTACCGGCTTCATCGACCAAGCGGCAGTCGATACCATTAATCTGATTCTCTGATTTTTCTGACGATCGAAGGCCGTTTACTACCAAACGTGCTGTAGTTCTGGTTGTCTCGCCCTCCTTAATATGAAAGATGTTCCCTCTGGCCATTAGTTTCTCAAGATTACTAGGGTTATCGAGTTCGACGTAGACACCACCATCAGCGTTAAGCGCAGTTACTTTCCCTTCAAAGTAGACGTCTGTGACATTGCCTCTGTCCCAAGTTTCTTCAATGACGTCCTGTTGACCGGTATTCTCCGGACGTTCGACACCTGCAATCGCGAGAAAGAGCAAGTGTGGATTGACCGGCTTCCCGTCCTTATCGACCTCTTGAGAGTTGCTGATGTACCTTTGAATCACATCTTCTCGTTCTTTGCTATCAACCTCCAGAGACCGAAGTGCAAATTCGGGGAAAGGCGTTGGCGGTTGGTAGTCGAACATAGAGGTCATAATTAACATTCCCATGACACCGATAATCGCTTTCTGCGTCATCTTCTCTGAGAAGACGGAGCCAATGGTACTTGGTTCTAGTCCTTCCATATCATCGTACTCATCCTCTTCTTCAGCCTCTACACCTCTAAGCCGGTCAAGGAAAGGACCGATTTTGTTCAAAATCTTAAAGACTCGTGCGATCCGACCGGCCCGCGCCCCAGCCCTAGCAGCCCGCCCCACCCGTGCGAGACTGAGCGCCGAACCACCAACACCCAAGCCGAAGTAGTTCTTAATTGGATCTACGATCCAAGGAACATCTGGAATCAAGGAAGCCGCAGCTATAAAATCCAGCCAAAAGAAGAAGCTCCAGTTATATCCGGCTTCGGCATAACTTTTAAGTCCAAATTCGAGAAAGAAGAGAGCCAGTGCAACAGCGGAGGTGATGTCGATAAAAAGGTCGTATTTACTAGGAATTTGAAAGTAAGCGACCATATCTAGGCCAATCAGAGCATAGACAGTCGCAATCATCATTAAAGTAACTATGACGCGATGATTGAGAAAAGCCTCGATCTTCTGCTGAAGCGGAGATCTTTGGACAACGTTAGCTTCCTCTATTTCACTGTCGTCACCGTCGTCACCATCGTCACTGTCGTCATCTTCGCTTGCAGTTTCTTCGTCGGAGGGAGTAGCAGCAGCAGTTTCCCCTGCTTCAGTTGCTTCTTCGTTCTCCTGAAGTTCTTCGTTTTCTATACTTTCTTGTGCTTCTGCTTCGTTCAAGAGAAAACTCCTTCTTTCAAAGACTCAAACTCATAACCCTGCGGATAATCCAACTCGATTAGTGGAAACAACTTCTCCGACAATTATCGGCCCGATAGAGCGGAAGAGCGATGGATTAGGATTACTCATTGTAGTATCCTGCATCTTCAAAAATCTCTTCGTGCTTACGAACAATGGCGTCTAAAGCTTTTTTGGGATCTTTAGCACCAACGATTGCTGCACTCCAGTTAGTCTGACAGGCTTCCAACAATTCTGCATATTCAGGAATAGCCCAGAAATCTCTCAAATATGGAAAACTTGCAGCAAAGGCTTTATTATATGGAGTTGCGTTCAAGAACGTGTCTGATTGCAAAACCTCCTTGTGTGGAGTAAATCCGCCTAGTTTGGCCCACTTTTCTTGAACCGGTTTTTGAATAAACCACTTCATATATTGCTTGGCAATATCCTCTTTTTTGGAATAAGAGGATATTGACATCCCTTGTCCACCAATACTGATGTATTGACCTTTTGGACCGGCGGGGGCAATGAAAAATCCACTTTTATCGTGATAAGCCGGGTTTTGTTTTGGATCAATAGCCCCAGGTAAAAAGGCAAAGTAATCCATTGCCATCGCTACTTTCCCAGACTTGTAAGCCTCCAGTGTCTCCTGCCAATAGTAATTAGGGGCGTCAGGTGGTGAAAAAGCAACAAGCCCCTTGTAGTACTCCAGTGCTTTCAAAGAGTCTTCGCTGTTGAGATAGCCATCGACTTTATAGGTTTTTGGATCACCGTAAGAGCCACCAAAGGACCACATTACCTGTTGAAAACCCATAGTAATTCCATCGTATTCTTTACTGAAGTAGGTGGCTATGCCGTAAAGGTTTTGATCTGGACGTGTGAAGAACTCAGCTATGTCGCGCAACTGTTTATAGGTCTTCGGCGGCTCGAGTTGATAGCCATACTTATCTTGAAAGGCTTTCTGCTCAGCAGAATCCTCAAATAGATCTGTCCGGTAGACATAACCGTTAGCATCGACTTCAGCTGGTAGAGCCCAGTATTCGCTACTCCCTTTCGGATACTCAGCAAATGCCGTCATCGCTGGGCCATAGATTTCGCTGACCTCAATATTCCGGTCAATCCAGTCGGTCAGCTTGATGTAGTGGCCTCCTTTGGAATTGACACCTAGCCACTGACTATCACCGATGACGATATCATACAACTCGCTCCGACCACTAAAAGAGATAGAGACCTTTTCTTGGAAATTCGGCCAAGGTATTTGAACGATTTCAACTCCGATTCCCGTCTTCTTGGTAAAATCCTTAGAGAGTTCCTGTAGGTAGTCGGCGGGGGGCCATTCTGCCCAAGCGATTCTCAACACCTCACCGGTTCCGTGATTATCTGCTACTAAGCCCCCCACACAAAAAACACTCAGTACCAATAGAATGATTACACCTTGTATATATTTCATTGAGTCATCTCCTTGCACTATCTTATGAACAGTACCATATTACAAGCACAAACTGAATATTCACATGTTCGCTGATTATATCAGAGTGCCTAAAATTACGCAAGACAATAATTCCCTTCGGATAGTTTAGTTGTAGCCAATGATAGCGGTAATTAACAGCAAAAAATGTGAGGAAAAATAGAAAATAGCAAGTGAAAAGGTGTGTTCTGATAGCTGGCCTCCAGAGTCATCGCAGCACGATGTCGCAAAGAAGGTTGTAGGAGATATGTTCTACAACCCTTTTTGCTTTTCGATTTCTGGGGAAGCTTGATCGCAGGTGTATGTTAAGGAAATAGTTACTTTAGCCGAACTTCACCACCTGATCGAGTTAACCGGCGCGTTGGCTTCATCAAGTATTCTGGAATGTCACGGCCTTTAATAAGGTTTCCTAACATTTGGTTGCCCAATCGAGCTACCATGTGTTTCCGCAAATCCGCTTTAATCTGATCTTCGGAAACACGACTATACTCTTTGGCCGGATCTTGTGTTTGGAACTCCCGGCAATATTTGGTATAGCCTTTTAGTTTCTTGTTATTCCAGATAATATCGCCGGACTTAACGTCAACCGCAATGACGTGCATGTCGACCAACGCGGTTTGATAGACGAGGACAAATCGGGTGGTACCCGAAATTCCGGCCTGATTACTCATATCATAAGCCGGTCGGTTGTCCATCTCCTCGTCGATCTTGAGTTTCTCGATACTACCAATCAAAATCAGATCCGCTCCAACTTTCTTACCGATTTCTGCCGCTAGGGTAGCATCCGGGGAGTTTTTATCGGACGCTGCCGTAAATGCCTTTTCAATGCTTAAAAGTTCCAACTCTGTGAGCGCCGTTTCGATAGGGTTTAATGCGTCCGATTGATCATAGATCCACGTTTTTTCCTTTTCAGCCAAGCTAAGTCTGGTTGCTAAATCAATTGCAAACCGACGCTCCATTCCTTGGGATGTTTTGTCGGTAAGGAAAGGGGCAACGGCAATCTGATCATACGACTTTAGTTTGGGCTCAAGCAGGCCTACATTTTTTGAGCACCCACCTATAATTCCAATTACCGAAGTCAACAAAAGACATAGCAAGATACTTTTCTTCATCTGTTCTGTGCTCCTTCTAACATAAAATCGAGATAGCCCTGATTATAGCACGTACGGTATTTGCTGTCAATACTCCCATTGAGTGAAAATCAAACCCAATGTAAGATAAAATCCAGTTTAATTTTTATTATAATGCAGTTTCTCCAGCCCTCCAACTCAGGGCTGCAGTTGCCGGGTAAACGTTCAGTTACCGGTACGCCTTGATGGCTACCAGAGACATGTATGTCATCGGAGTTTCTCGCATGACGAGAAGTGCTCGGTAAGGGATTATAACAAATGTGTCGTTCTGTTTTTGACATACGATTCGACTCCATAAAGTGTTAACCTACAGTAAGTCGGCGGCTGAGTTCGATAATGGTGGGGTGCAGAAGGGGCTAAGTTCACAGCAACCCCGTATCAACAAATGGTTGGGAAATAAGATTCACAACCTGCAAAAAACAATAGAAATGAGATAGCAAGAAGCTGCAAATTAGCTTGTGTACACACGAACAAACCTTAACTCATACCCTAGAATAGTCTGACTTTTAAACGGCCAAGGCTATCACAATATACGCTCGCAGGCAGAAAAGCAAGGGCACAGCAAATTTCGATAATAGGCCATTTTTGATGCGGAAAAGATCATGGGACAGAACAAAATACGGCTGCTGGCTTACTATCCTCTAAAAGAGGATTTCCGGGATCTCGGTGTCTGCTCCGACGAAGAAGGAATTCTTGGCTTTTTGGACGACTAGTGGAAGGGAGTGAGCAAAATGGTGTCGCGGCCTTCATCAGTCTGCTAAACAAATCAATCGGTGGCAGGTCGGGATACTGGCCGGCTTCACCTACCGGATCAGCAACGGAGTGCCAGAAGGGATCAACAACAAGATCAAAGTGTTACAAAAAGAAGCTATGCCTTCCACGACCAGGAGTACTTTTTCTGGGAAATATTGACTACTTGGGCTGCCATTTCTTCTGCGCGCTTTCAATGCCTACCCTTAAATGATAACCTTTTTCGTCGAAGTTATTTTCTCACAAGTCTTAGAAATCATCCTATCTGCTTAAGTTGACACCCATGAATTCACTATCTATCTCTTTTTACTTTCTATGTGGCATCGACCTGAACATTGACAATTCAAAGTGAATACATTATGCTTAGAAATGTCGTATCTGGCAATTGTGGCCAGCACTATCACATACATCTATATCATTGCACCAGTATTACCCTAGACCTGCAACCAGGTAATGGCCTCTAACACGACACACAGCACTTTATCTGATCTTGAATCTCGATTGGCATCGGCACGCCAAACGCTCAGGCGGACAACTGTCACCGCTAGCCTGATGACGATTGCCGTCTACGGTCTGGCTTGGGTTGCCATCGTCGGATTGGTAGACCTACTGCTTCCCGTTCCAACTCCTATTCGAGGGCTGTTGGTTATTGGGCTAGTTTGGCTAGTTGGTTGGTCGGTTTGGAATCGCTTAGTCCTCCCTCTGCGTCAACGGATGACGGTCCAAGATTTGGCGCTGATCGTCGAGCATGAGCACCCAGAACTCGAAGATCGACTGGTGAGTGCAATGCAGGTTGGTCAAGGCGAAGCTAAAGATCCGGTTCAGCAGAAGATCTGGGCTCGTTTAATGCAGGATGCGGCTTCAGCTACAACCGAGATTAATTTTAAGGCGGCTATAGATAAGCGGCCTCTCAACAAAGTGGTCTGGATAGCGATGGGTCTGTTGCTAATCGGTTGGTTGATCAAGCACAACTTTCCAACCCAGACGGAGATTGCTTTACGCCGTCTGTTCATGCCGTGGGGACGCCTTTTGCCAGTGCGTGCCACCCGCTTTACCGTCACTCCTGGCGATGCCAGAATTCTGCGTGGTGAAGGCCTGAAAATCTCGGTTCAAACAACCGGTAAAAAAACCGATCAGGTTGTTGCTACTTTTCTGTCGGCAACCGAAAGTACGGTGAAACCTGCGTCAAGGAAAAAAGAGGTTTCCTTACATCAGATAGGCGGCCGCACCTTTGCTTACGAACTCTTCAATCTTCAATCGGATCTAAACTATTACCTGTTAGCCAATCAGACCCGGTCGGAGGTATTTAGCATCAAAGTGTTCGATCCACCAGCACTCGAAACCATTGAAGTGGGCTACGACTATCCGGCCTATACAGGCTTCAAACCCACGGTTCAGCATCAAGATGGCAATCTGCGAGCCATCGTCGGTACGGAAGCTACTATCCGGCTGACAACTAATAAAGGAATTTCATCTGCTACTGTTCGGTTTGGAGATGGTGAGCCTGTTCCACTCGCGATTTCAGCAGGTAATGCGCTGGCGTTTAAACATACACTCAAATACCGTGGTGGAAACGAAAAGAAAACTTACCAAATCGATCTGAAATGTGTAGACGGTTTTGCTAATCAAGCCCCGATTGTTTACCAAATTCAGGCCATTCCTGATCGGAAACCGATCGTTGTTATTAAAGAACCAGAACGTGATTTACGCACCACCAAGCTGGCGGAAATTCAGATTGAGGCAGCTATCACCGACGATTTCGGCCTGTTATCGACTCACTTCAAGTATCAGTTAGGTGGTCGGGATCAACAGGAATTGGAACCGGAGACTGAGCAAAAGATGACCGTCCGGTCTCGACAACCGCGCTATACCTTCTACCTGGAAGAACAGGATCTCGAAGTTGGTGATGTCATCTTCTACTTCGTGGAAGCAACAGATACCGCCAGTCAGCGTGCCCGGTCGGAGATCTACTTCATTGAGATCAAGCCGTTTAACGAGCGGTATCGGGAGACGGAATCTCTGCCGGGGCAGGCCGATTCACCTGCGGTTCAGGCACTATCCCAACTGGTTCAGGAACAAAAGCAGATCATTCGCCAGACATGGCAATATCTCTCCTCCTTACCCGATCTTGATCTAGATGCTATTAAACAGACGACAACCGCTCAGCGAGATCTTCAGAAAAAGACGCAAAAGGCAGTAAACGAAATCAGTGGGATGATGACCACCATGTCGGTAGATCCAGGAATGTTGATTCTGCTAGAGAAGGCGGTAGAACAGATGACCGATGCAGCGGATAAGCTGGATCAGCGTCAACTGGACTCGGCTTTGGTACCGGAGCAAACTGCACTGGAAAATCTAATTAAAGCGACTGCCAAACTGGAGAAAATTTTGACCAAAATGCAGTCCGGGCAAAACCAACAGGCGGCTGAAGATCTGGACTTGAAAATGGATCAATTGCAAAGCCAGTTTGAGCAAGACCAGCAAGAAGCAGATCTACAACGGCGAGAGCAGGTCAAGGAGATGCTGGATCGGGTTCGACAGAATAGGCAACAACAACAGGTGTTGACGGAGGAAAGTCAGCAATCGGCACAGTCTAGCCAGAATTCGTCGGGACAGATGAAGCGGAATAGCCAACGACAACAGCGATTGTCACAACAGTCTCAGATGTTGGCTGATCAAGGAGCGAACCTCTCTAACTCGGCTGGTACAGCCGGCCAGCAGTTAAACCGAGACCTGCAAACAACAGCGGAACTTCAACAACAAGCCGCTCAAGCCTTAGATCAGAAACAGCCACAAAAAGCCTCAGCCTTTGGGACGCGTGCAGATGGTAAGCTGTCAGCAGTTGAACGTCAACTGGAGCAGATGTTAGCTCAACAGACGCAGCAAGCATTGCAGGAAACGACGGAGCAGCTAGATCGATTGGTACAACGGCAGTCGAAATTGCAACAACGGACAGATCGCTTAGCCGACAAAACAGAAGACCTGGAACGGGAAAACCAGGACATCCGCAATCAGCATTGGCAAGAATCGGCTGAACTCTCCAAAAGGCAAAAAGATTTGCACCGAGAATTACAACAAGTGGAACGGAATTTAGCTAATTTACAACAGGCTTTAGAACGAGAAGGCAAAACCGGGACCGCCCGATCAGTGGCTGAAACATCACGCCAAATGGGGCAGGATCAAGTTGAGGAACGAATGTATGAATCGCAACGAAGTCTGCGCTGGCAAAACTTAGACAATGCGCTGGAAAATCAAGATCGAGCCTTGAATGCCATGCGAGAGGCAGCTGATCATCTGTCGCAAGCTGAAGGCCAAATGGTACAAACAGAAAGTGAGCAGTTGGAAAATATGCTAGAACGGCTGGATCGGTGGGAAGACCAACTTCAGGATGTCCAACGTGCTGGGCAAACCGGGCAGGCAAGTGATCTAGCCGAGCAAATGGATCAAGCCCGACAGCAGTCGATGTCGGCATATCCATCTTCGACAGAATACGAAAAGCTGTGGCTGGATGCATTGGAAGGGTTGTATTGGAGACGTGCTGGTCGTCCAGCCCCTGATTTCAAGTTGGCACTCAGCAATATTCAGCGACTCAAACAGACGTTGGAAGCACGGTTGACCGAGATTAAGCAGAAGCAACAATTATCACGACTGTCACAAGCTGAAGTACCACCGGAGTACAAGTCGGCCGTCCACCAATACTATGAGGAGATTGCCGAATGACCGATCAAGCGGGTGTTCAATTGACCCCCTCGCAACGGTTGCATTTCGATATTTACGGCTTTGTTATGTTAAGAGGAGTTCTCAATCCGGACGAAATCGCTCGACTGAACCAAGCATTGCAATCAGCCAAAGCAACGATTGAAAGCGGGGCAGAAATTCCTCCGATCTACTTTAACCGTGGTGGCGACCACCATATTCTACTAGGAAACTTAGTCCAATATGATCAGGCACTCTTAGACTACGCTGTTCATCCGAAATTAGTGCCCTTAGTAGAAGAAGTTGTAGGTGGAAAAATCAGGTTAGAAGAGACAGAAGCTATCATCAACCGCCGAAACCCAGCTAAAGATCGAGCCGAATTAGCAAAACGCCGTTATAATCCAACAGGCTTTCACTCGGGGACCAAACACGGTTGGGGTACTTACATCGAACAGGACAAGTTCCACTGTATTTTTGTCAAAACTCTGGTCTATTTGACGGATGTCGGGCCTGACGACGGTGGTACTAGTTTGATCCCCGGATCGCATCGATTGACCTGGCCACAAAATAGAATTATCAAGGCTGCTATGGCGGATGATGGACTTCTTTATCAAGTCAAAGCCAAAGCCGGCGATGTGATATTGTTTGCTGAGTCACTAATCCATAGCACGACGGAGATTCGCTCTGACAACGAGCGAATCATTCTCATCGCCGGTTATACACCGACCATGTTCCAACCGTGGCCGGGCAATGAGGTTGATCCGGACTTTATCGACTCCCTACCAGAGGATATCCAACCGATAATTTCCGGGAGTGGTAGTTGGCACTGGGAACGAAATTACTAAGTTGAAAAACTACTAAGCTGAAGTTTTCCTCAGGCCACTTTTACCGCTTTATTCGCCACACTGAGGTAATGTGGTACCTGCAGATTCTGTTGCTTCGTGGACTATTCGATAAATTGCGGTTAGGAAAGGCATCCTGTCCCCCCACTCCATGACGGCGTTTTTGCACTTACGATCTAGTCCCGGCGGCAGATAAACCTCACCGTATTCTTGATTCTTGACCCAAGTTCTGCTGGAGCCGTATTTTTACTTTTTCCAAGTGATTTTATAGTTCGATACACATACTATGAAGCACTTACTCTTATTCTATCCAACCTACTCACAATTCTGGCAGCAAAAATGATTTCAGGAACTGAGATGATGACACCTGTTGAAGCATATAGAGCCGTTGTTCAGAGCAAGGACAAGCCAACCGACGCTAGGGCAGCCCTGGATCTACGACATTGGATGATCGAGAACGATCCACACATGCCAGTCTATCATTTCACCGGCCCCGAATGCTGGATCAACGACCCCAACGGTGTCATCTATCACAAAGGGGGTGTATCATCTATTCATATCAGTATGACCCTATCGTCAAGGGAAAACGCAGTAAGCGGTGCTGGGGGCATGCGGTCAGCAAAGATCTCGTCCACTGGGATGACTGGCCTATCGCGCTATGGCCCGACACGAAATACGACCGCAACGGTGTATATTCGGGAAACATGGTTATAGATGATAACGGTATCCCCACCGCCCTCTACACAGGAAACGTCAGTGGCCACGAGGAAGCGTACGGGATGCTGGCCAGGAGCCGTGACGAATTCCTATACGTGGGAAAAGAAGTTGGTCATGCACAATGATCAGCGGCCAAGTGTGTCGTCGCCTGTCCACTGGGACGCACAAATCTGGAAAGACGACAGTGTCTGGTATCAGCTAGCTGGGGGTGCAGAAAATGGCAAAGGTGCTGCCCAGATCTGGTCGTCTCCGGACCTCGAAAAGTGGACTTACCAAAAGGCAATCTACAGCGGCGGCCCCGGTAACTACTGGGAACTGCCCTACCTAATTCCGTTCGGAGAGAAGAACGCACTCTTTTTAGGAAAAGGGAATCCATACTGGATAGGTGAGTACGACCCTGCAGTCTTGACGTTCACTCCTGACAAAGATCAGTCTCAATCCATAGACAATGGAAATTACTACTCGTTCAACTTGCACATGACCGATGACAAAGGCTCCAATAGTAAGCCGCGTCAACTCATGCATGGGTGGGTTACCGGCTCCAAATCCCCTACGAAAACTATACCCTATTGGGAAGGTGCTCACTCTGTCCCCCGCGTGGTTACTTTCGTTGGGGATCGTCTTTGGCAGGAGCCTATACCCGAACTTCAGATACTGCGTGCTAAACACTACACGCTGACAGACCTCCCGAAAGAGAACCTGCTTAAAGATATCAAGGGTGATGCTCTTGAACTGAAAGCCACATTCGCGTCAGGCACTCTGCAAAGCGTTTCGGTATCAAACTGCGTGTGTCTCCGGATGAAAAGGCCTTCACGCGTGTGTACTTCGACACGACCTTTTACACATTTGGAATGGACGGTCAAGCGCACAAGAACCAACCTCAGAAGTCTTACCTTAAGCAGGGAGAAGATGTTACGATGCACATCTTCCTGGATAGATCTATTGTCGAAGCCTATGTGAACGGCAGTGCCCAGACAGCAAGGACTTTCCCATCCCCTGAAGCGCTCGGTTTCGACATCTGTTCGGAAGGTGGTGAGGCGAGAACAAGCGGATCCAGTACGACTGAAAATGGCTCACCACTTCAACGCATGACCTGAAGCATAAGATTATGTCTACAACATCAAAAATTTATGAGAGCACTAAAAAAGGTTGGCCCAACCCTAGAACAAATAGCAAGAGACAGAATCGACAAAATGTTGGTTTCCGCCGGACGGATGGTATAGTCAAAAGAAAGTAGATTTACCAGTCAGTAAAGGCGTGGTAATTAGAGAATAGACTTGATTTCATTTAACGATAATTTACATTTAGTTGCAATCATTAACGACCTGGATCACGATTAAGAATGCTTACCTGGACACAACTTCGCCATCCTTCTTCTGGTTTTATCCGTTCATTAACTGCTTCAAATCGATACCAGATAGAAAAACTTCGGCCAACTTTCAAACCAGCATTGAAAACACATCAATCTTCATCGGTTGTAGTTGCACCAGACAAACGTCAACCAAAAACAGGTACCGCTAGGACTCCAAAACTCAATTCAGAAGATTTATTGATCCTGATTCTAGTCTACTTTGGTATCTATCCTACTCAGCACCTTCTGGGACTGTTGTTGGCAGGATAGCAAAGTTGGGTTTGTAAATGGGGGCATGGCTTAACACCCGTACTTGAGACCGCTTTGGCTGAGGAAAAACAACTCCCTGTCCGGGCTGGTAGGCCAGAGAAACCGATTGGTACCATCAATCAACTGTTGAAAATATGCCCGCAATTGTCCTTCATCATTGATGGGGTTGAAAGAAATGTCAGACGCCCAAAATGACTCGGCCAAGCCAAAAAAGGCTACAGTGGTAAAAAGAAGCGCCATAGGATTAAAAATACTGTCATTAGCAACCAAAGTGGAGATAATATTTTATTTGTCGGAAAAGTCATCCGGGCTACAGTCACCATAAGAAGATGGCAAATGAAGATATTCCAGTCTTTCCTGCCGGCCGTCGGCTTTGGCCAGACACGGGTTACCAAGGCCATCTTCCAGCCACTGTTATTATGACCTATCAACCTGGAAAGAAGTCAAAAAACAGAGAAAGCAGGGCAGAAGATGAGTCTTTCAATCGAGAAGTTTCTGCCATCCGGGTTGAGGTAGAAGATGCGATTGGAGGTCTCAAGCCTGGCAATATAATCAGTAATATTTACCACCATCGCAGGGCAGATTTTGAAGATGCAGGTGCGGCCGATAGCGGCTGGTTGACACAACTTTAGAATGAGTATGCGAGCTGCGGCAAAGTAAATCAAATGAAAAAAGGAAAGTTGTGTGCAATTTCTTAAATGAGATCAAGTCTATTATATTTAGTTGCGCCGGATCTTCCATTTGGAAGAATCGTCTTTCCATAGTTATAGTCACGAGTAGCCCATAAAAACAGACCCCCTAGATGAATAGCGGCTAAAAAGAGTCTGAATTTTTACCCTCACCTGTGGCCATTCTACCCCATCGTTTCAGATGCCGGAACGCATTTTCGACCCTCTGCCGTCTTTGGTCTCAATCTGGGTTGTCATTTCTCTGATTTTTTTCTTTGGTCGAATAACCGGCCGTATCTCGGCCTGATTGGCTTTTGGAAGAATAGCCTGGCTATTATAACCTCGATCGGCCAGTAAATACTGAGCCTGAATTCCTGGCCTCAGATCTTCAGCTTAAGAACAATCGGCGGTTGTGCCTGCCGCAATCATCGCTAGGATCGGCTGACCATTCTGATCCAGGGCCAAATCTAATTTGGTGTTGAGCTCCCTTTGGTCCGACTCATCTTTTTTGATTCCCTTTTACCGCTACCGCCGTAGGTGGCTAAACTTTGAGGTGACCGGCCTCTATCGTTAACCACTCATAACGTCCGCCATGCACCTTCGGAATGACAACAGGTCGGCCTTCCTTTTGAAGACAGGCCATGATGGCGGTGGTCTAGAATCCTTTTGTCAGGCAGCAAAGGCTGATAGCCCACCGCAAAAGCGCACGGAGCCGGTCCAAAAGTCTGTTGCGCATGGCAATGAGTCTATCATTGGCTCGCACATAGGTAAAAACTGAGGTCAAACGCTTGTTTCGTTGGATGATATCGGTACTGGCCTAACCGTGGGAATGGGTGGTGCCAGCTTTGGCCGCACGGCGATGGATCTGGTCACAAGCCCGGTATGCCGGCCGATAATGAGGAATTGCTAGACATCGGTCGAACCAGCGATGGCCAGGACTGGTTTACCTGTCAGCCCAATGGTTGTCTAGGTTTCATCTGTTGAGGATTATCTTTCTCTGTTTCGTGGAGGAGAGTTTCTGATGGCCTTTCCCTTCCCGTGGGGAAAAAGTCAAGCTTTTTCCCCAAAACTTGCTTTGTGGACTACTGATAGTTGTGATCTGGACCGGCTCCCGAGTTAATTCCTCAGTTGACAGCACATAATAGCAGACATATAATAGTGTTATCTTGAGCTATATTAAAAGATTTCGTGCCTAAGGACAACTTCCAAACGGAATATCTATTTCCTGAAAAAGATATTCCGATCATCCGCCCCCGGAGACGATCACGACGATCGTTACAGACCGCTTTCTCCCAGTCAACCAATCGGACGCGTATCCCCACTCCGTCCCAACAGGAGGCCATCACCACTACCGAAGGGCCATTATTGGTAATTGCCGGTCCCGGGTCGGGAAAAACCTTTACTCTGGTGGAACGTGTCGTTCACCTGGTCAAGGAGAAGCAACTGGCCCCGGAAAATATGCTGGTGGTTACCTTCACCAACAAAGCGGCGCACGAACTGGTCTCCCGTATCTCCACCCAGTTGGAACAGATACAACTTAGTTTTCAACTCGATGGTATGTATATTGGCACTTTTCATTCCATCTGCCTGTCGATTTTGCGCAAATATATCGATAAAACTCCGTTCGCTAAACAGATAGTACAACTCGACGACTTTGCCCAACAATACTTTATCTATGAACGACTTGAGTACTACGAAAAGATCGCCGATGCTCAACACGTTTGGGCTAGAACTGATAGCCGTATCGATAGCCAGTCTCGTTCGGTTAACCCTATTCCTCCAGAAGCCCGACGTTGGAACTACGCTGGTGACATCAAAAATTGGATGAACCGTGTTAATGAGGAGATGATCGAACTCGAGTCATTACAAAATTCGCCTCGCCCAGAGTTCAGAGGACTGGCCGATTGCTATCGACTCTATCGCCAACATCTTATCAAAGCCAATGTAGTCGATTTTAGTAGTGTCCAAGCCGAAACTCTGCGTCTACTTGAGAAACACCACCCCGTTTTAGCAGATCTACAAAACCAGATCCAGTACATAATGGTTGATGAGTACCAGGATACCAGCACTATTCAGGAGAAATTATTGTTTACTATCGCTGGGCAAAACCAGAATATCTGTGTAGTCGGGGATGATGACCAAAGTTTATATCGGTTTCGGTCTGCGCGAGTAGAGAACATTCTCGACTTTCCCAATCATTTTCTGGCGGAGACATGCAGGAAAATCCGTTTAGAAACCAACTTCCGTTCCCATCCTGACATTATCGACTTTTATAATCAGTGGATGAAAAAGGGAGCCTGGAACGAGGATGGTCAAACCTTCCGTTATCAAAAAGAGATTGTACCACCCAAAGAACACGGTTTTGACAAGCAACCGTCAGTGTTTAAGATTTCTGACGGTGAAGCCAATATTCCAGCCTTTTTGCAACAGCTAAAGAGCAAGGGTTATATCAAGGACTGGAATCAGGTGGTCTTTCTCTCCCGTTCGGTTAGAGATCCTGGTGTTCGCCAGTTGCAGAAGTCGTTAGAGTCAGCAGGTATTGGTGTTTATGCCCCGCGTGCGCGAATGTTTTTTCAGCGTACCGAGATTCAGTTGATCATTGGTGGTTTGATTTCCTTGTTCCCGAACTTTGACCAACTGCGTAAATGGAACGAGACAGGAGTCCTAGAGATATGGGAGTATTACGACCGTCAGTGCCGCCCCCTCTTTTTGGCTGAACTCGAAAAGCCAGAGTATCAGGATTTAGCCAAATGGTGTCGTCAGAAGGCTCAATTTTACCAAAATTTAGAGACTGAAACTGACATAACTCTGGTAAAACTCTTTTACCAACTACTTCAATTTGACCTGTTTAATGTCTATTTACGCCAAACTGAAACTGAGACGGAACGGCGAGGTGCCCACAACCTGGCAAAAATGTCCGAACTGCTGGAGTCGTTTGAACGCCTGCATCGCATTAAGTTCTTTAGCCCCCATAACCTGGATGAGCAGATACGGTCCTTCTTCAACAAGTTTATGACTTTTCTCTATAACGATGTCTCTGAGTATGAAGATGAGTTGATTGTCTGTCCCAGTGGTTGTGTCACCTTTATGACCATTCATCAAGCCAAGGGATTGGAGTTTCCGGTAGTCGTCTTGACATCGCTGGATTCGCTGGGCTATCCCCCCAAAGTTTCTCGCTTGGAAACCTTTGTGAAGGAAACCTACACAATCTCTAAAGAACCAGAGTGGAAGGTACCCGACTTTGATGCTTGGCGGCTCTTTTATACTGCCTTTTCCCGAGCACAAGAGATGTTAGTTATGACGTGGGAGAGACAGCCTCATTTTCAATTTAAAACCTTGCTGGATCAAATCCCAGATGGTACCGAACAACCGTTGCCTAAACCGAACCGGGGAATGAAGCCGGTCGAAAAACCGAACGTTAAGTATCCCTATACTTTTGCTGAACATTTCAACCTATTCTCAAATTGCCCTCGACAGTACCACTTTTTTCAAGAACTCAATTTTACCCGTTATGAAAAAGAGCCTTGGCTATTTGGAACGCTGGTACACAACACGATTGAAGACATACACCAATATGTTTTAGAACAACAGGCTACAACTAACCTCGGGGCAACGGTTAGTCGTGATTGGTTGCAAAAGCGACTCCATCATAACTACGAAGTACTGAAGCTTCAGAAAGGGATTGAGTTATTTCCACGGAGTTTAGAACGGGCTTGGGAGGACCTTTGTCGCTACATAGATCAGGAACATCAATATTGGCCACTGATCGAATGGTCAGAGTTAAATGTATCCAAAGCTGAAGGGCGCTACATTCTAAATGGAAAAGTGGATCTTGTTCGTCGCTACCAAGATGGGCTAGAAATTATCGATCTTAAGACCGGGCATTTAGAGGAGCTAGAATTAGATGACGAAAAGCTAGATCAATATCGACGACAACTAGAAGTCTATGCCTATTTAGTCGAAAATCAAGATCCACAACGTCGATCTGTTTTGCAAATTGGCCTCTATTTCACCTCGCGAAAGAAAGATCCATTCCTGATAATGGAACGCAAGGATAAGGTGTTGAACATGGACCCATTCAACCAAATGGTGGCGCAAATTGAAGCCCGAAACTTTGACTTAGACCAGCGGCCAGAAAAAATCTGCGAGACTTGTGAGATGAACTTCTACTGTGATGCCCTTACTTCCTGTACTGCGATTCCTGCTGAATAAAGTATTTGATCGGACTCTACAGCCGGTCGATCTAGGCAACGCGATCTGATGCCAAACACCAGTCCGATTCTTAGGTTTCCAGATCCCACATAGTGAATTTATCCACCTGAAAAATTGAAATGAGATGGTTTGTTTAGTCATCGGTGTAGCTTACTAGTTAATAGTGGATGGTGAATTCTTCCCAACTCTTCATTCTAAATGGCAGCCTAAATGGTAGCAGGGGTACGAAACCTTCAGTTGGTGTTCTGATAGTAGAGAATTAGTGGAAGATGGCAAAACCAACAATTGAACAACTTAAGCAGGATATTGTCTTTGATGCTGTATTGGCACAGACTACGCTGAAGTTTCGTACCACCTGGGGCCTTTTTAGCCCACGCGAGATTGATGAAGGAACGCGTCTTTTGCTCAACCATCTAGAGGTAGGGTTAGCGGATGTCTCGCTTGATCTGGGCTGTGGCTATGGCCCCATTGGCTGCTGGATAGCAGCCAACTCCCCTACGGGAAAGATTCATATGGTAGATCGAGACTATCTCGCAGTTGAATACTCCAACACCAATGCCTACCTCAACGGGCTAAAAAACTGCAAAGCCTACCTTTCCAACGGTTTTAGTGAGGTGCCACCGGAGGTTCGATTCAACAATGTCGTCTCCAATATTCCGGCCAAGGTAGGGCGAGAACTGCTGTTAATTATCCTTGTGGATGCGCATAAACGGCTCTGCTCTGGAGGACAGATCGCAGTGGTAACCATTAACGGACTGCGCGAGTTTATGAAAAACAACCTGAAACAGGTCTTTGGCAACTACAAGAAGCTAAAGCAGGGACGTGCTTATACGGTTGCACGCGCAGTGAAAGAGTAGGCAATTTGTGGTTGGTCAATTATCTGGTACAAGTCTGAACATTAGGTTGAAACCGGATGGTGGAACAACGACCTCTCATCTGGTTTGTACCCATAATTCAGCTAAAATCGAAGTAAACCCAGGAACCCACTCCTGATATTGACATCGATATCACCTCCCTGTAAAATACCAATCCATGCGATATACTTGTCGTCGACGTTTGCGACTAATCTTTTTTTTAGCCTGTATTTTGATAACGAAGACTACCGATGCCGCCTTTGAACAACTGGATTTGTCGGCTCGTTCTGCAGGGCTAGGGGGAGCCTATGTGGCGCTCGTCACCGATGCTAACGCTGTTGCCTGGAATCCCGCCGGCTTAACCGATCTGGCCACTCCTGAACTCTCTTTGGGTTATCTGGAATTATATGGGGTGGTCAACTACAACGCTATATTTGGGGCCATACCACTCAAGGATGATCAGGAATTAACAGAAGAAACTGATCTGGCACCGGAGGCGATAGGTTTTCGGTTGACCAGTTCGAGTGACCCGGACGGGGTTTATCAAGAATTGGTGTTCGGCTGTGCGGCTGGAAAGCAAATTTCCCCATCAACAACTGCGGGTCTAGGGATATCGTATTTATCCTCACAAGCTAACTTGGGTCTAGTGCAGGTTGGAACGGGACGAGGTCTGTCAGTTGATGTCGGGTTCCGGCACCAGATGTTCAACGGGCAGATGTCGCTAGGGTTAGCGATTGCTAATTTGATCTCTTATGTTGGCTATCAACGAGATGAAATCAAGGAAATAGATAAGACTCGATATAGCGAGGTTTTAAGGCCACATTTTAGGGTTGGTGGGGCTACTCAGATAGGCTTACTATTACCGATGTTAAAATACCGGTCAATTTTGGAACAGACGAGAGTGGCAATTGAACTCGCTAATCGGCAGTTGTGCTTGGGCTTGGAATCCGAGATCCACAGCGGCTATTTACGTCTGGGCTATCGGTTGACAAATGGACTCTCCCGGGGTATAACTGCGGGGCTTGGTTATCAGTTTCGCCAATTCCAACTCGACTATGGGTTAGTCACAGGTCGTTATGGATCAACCACTAACCTCTTTTCTGTCACGCTCTATTTTTGGCCGTGAAGACGGTAACGATTTCCACCTTTCTATTATCATTATTATTCTGTTTGTTGGTACCAGGTCGAGCGATGATTGTGGGCAATGAAGCAGTTCGATTAGCGGGTATGGGGAACATACGAGTTGGAATCACCCACCAAAGTGGTGGACTGTTTGGTAATCCGGCCTCCCCGATTGTTGGCAATAACCTCTCCCTTCAAATCGGCGTTGCCAATCAGTTGCATCAGAGACTCCTGCCGAAAACGGGCTTTCAATTCAGGGATCAGCTAAATTTGGATCTACTACCGAGCTTTTACTACGCTCGGCCAATTGGTCAATATGCGATTCATCTTGGATTTGTAGGGCAACTTGAGAACCAAGCGCAAATGGGGCTGGAAAGCACACGTTCGGAATATGTAATCAATGAACAACGATTTATCGCCAAGACCAACTTGGTGTCGAGTTACGACCTTCTTTGGCAGTATGGTTGGCAGATGGGGGTCAGTCATCAACTCAGCAGTAGTAATCTGGGAATACGAGTTAAAGCCATTACGCAGCGTGCCAAAGAGGGGCAGATTTTATCCTCGCTACATCTGAACGCACAACACGGTAGCGATATCAATGTTAACGATCCGCGAGCATTAATTCCTGCCATTATTGACAGCCTCGACTTTGCCAACCCGGCCCAATACTTGGAACGAGCCGATGAGCCATTGATAGATCTGACTGTTACGAAATACGACTTCGATTTTGGGTATCAACACTATTTATCAGTGCAACAGACTGACGACCTCTGTGTGGGAGTGGTGGTGGAGAATTTGCTACAACGGAAGTTAGTCCGCCCTCTTTTTACCCAATTTGGCGTCGGTGCCGGTTACCGGCCTAAAGCGTGGATTTTGGTCGGAGCTGACCTATTTCGAGGCAATCGACGATTCACATTCAATAGCGGTATCGAGATCCGAACCGATTGGGAAAAAATATTTAGGGGGGCAGTGGCGCTACGAGCCGGAATCACCAAATCTACAGCGACAGCCCTCTCTTTGGGGGGACAGATCTCGTTAGGCAGTTCAGTTTGGAACTATGCCTTTCAGCAATCCGTAATCACCGACTCGGTCGAGTTAGCGCCCACTCAACACCTTTTTGGATCGATGATTCGGTTTTGAGATCGGCTAACCGAGATACGGATTGATTTCCCTAGGATAAAAAATTATTCTAGTATTGAAAGATCGAGTGGATCACGAGAACCGGCATAGACTACAGGTTTCCCAACTGTGAACATCACCGTCTCCGTCACCCATTTGTTGCGGGGACGTAAGCTCAAGTCTCGCATCGATAGTTCTAGTAGTTCTGGCGCATTAGTGGCATAGGTCTTGATCGGGCTATCCATGTCTTCTGGATTTAGTTTGTCGAGCGGAATTTTTTGAGTGGTAGCGATGACCTTGACCCGCTCCTCACCAGGCGGTCCACCGAGTTCAATGGCGTATTCATCAGTGGAAGGGATGGTATACTGCTGGCCTTTGCGCAGAAAATTATCCGGCTCAAATTCGCTAGGAAATAGCAGGTTGATTTTGCCACTGCTACCAATATCAAGCACATAAACATAGCAGTCCCGACTCGGCTGCATCGAAATATCGACGGTATCTCCAATTTGGTACTTTCCTAAATCGCCTTTGTCTAAAGTGACATTAACCTGAAAGCCCGGTTTTGGATTCTCTATTTTCGCCAAGGCTTTCAACACATAGCTGGCTCGAATTAGTGAAGCCAATCCGTCCACTTTCTGTCCCTGGACTTCGGTATCAGCCAAGAAAGTTTTGACGGCGGCTTGCACCTGACCAGAACCGATGTGAAGTGAGCGGTCTTGGGTGCTATTGCCAATGTTAACATTGATCAGTCGCAACCGTACTTGAAACCGACCGTTATCAGCAACAGAAACCTGTCCGGCTAAAATGCGATCTGGTGCTTCATTGCGCTCAATTAGACGTAGATTGCCTATTTTACCTAATTCACTGACCAGAGTCGACCTGAGCGATTTGGCTAGAGCCTTTGCCTGAGCGCCGTCTGCCTGTAAATTCTCCACAAACAACAGTAGATCTTCACTCTCCACATAGTGTTTTTCCAACTCGATCTTATCACCGGCTTGCACTGGTGTTTGCTGATCTACGGTCTGTGCCCGGGCAGAAACAGGTTCGACATAAGTGATCCGGATAGTCGCTTTCTTATTGCCTTTTGTGTCGGAAACAGCGTAAATAGATCCACGAGTAACCCCGTCATCTGAACCGATCGAGAGTTGTAGATCTTGACCGGAAACTTGCATCACCTGTGATGGTGGATTCTGCGGTGGAATAGGTATTGGAGAGGTGGTAGACTCCACTGGGGGGGAACTGCTGCTGTCTTGTCCCACGGGGTTGGTCTCGCCAATAATGGGCGTACCTTTAGTACCATTGAATTGCGGCTCTTGTCTCCATCCTTTTTTCTGAATTCGTCGTCGAGCGGACTCCCACAATTCGTCAACAGTAACTATCCCATCACTATTGATATCCGAATCCGCTGACCTCAGACTTTCGATGATATAGTTGGTCAAAACCCCACCACCGACTGACGGTGACTCCATCGATACCTGATCATCCCGACAACCTGAAATAGCCGCTTCGAACCCGCTTGAATTGTCTGCCCCCCGGGAACCGGCATCGGTCAACATGGCAAGGTCGGCTTCAGTTAAATCGGGATCGTATTGGCGCATCTCCTCAAGTGTACTTTCCCGTATCTCGACGTTCGGCCCAGGATAAAAGGCTTTCACGCGGGGAATATTCTCCGACTGCTCCCCAAAGCCGATTAGGGCCCGAGTGGCTGTACCGGAGTGACAACAGTCGAGAATAACGATCTTGTTGGTGGTATCGACCTGATCCATCCACTTGCCCAGTTCATTATCCCGAACAAAGGTGTAGGTGTGCATGGCCGAGTCTTGAGCGCATAGCATTTCGTCCTTACCATCTTCTTCCTGGCCTGTTTTATCCGCAATTTGTACACCGTGCCCACTAAAATAGAAGAGGGCTTTGTCCCCAGGTTTAACCCTGTCGATCAAGACCTCTTTGAAGGCTAAGCGAATTCCTTTTTTAGTAGCAGATTTACCCACCAACAGCCGCGTATTTTCATCTTTAAAGCCAGCATATTTTATCAGGGACTCTTTCATGCGAGTAGCGTCGCCTTCTGCCAGGCGGAGATCGTTGATGACGCGATAATCATTAATCCCTACCAGCAGGGCCCAATTCTCGGCGGCAGCGGTCTTTGGAATTAGAAGTGCTTGTAATGCAAGAACGGAGGTAATCCCCGCTAAATGACGCCACCTGAAGTTTGGCATATGTTTCACAATCATATTTTCCCTCCTAACATTTAGATGTAAATCAGTACTTTAACAACATGTCTATTTAAGTTACAATCTCTCAAGTAGTAGCTCTACCACTATAACTGACCGTGTTGCTCACAAGCGGTATGCAGTGCCTGTACGGGTGCTAATTCCGCAAAAAAGAGAGGTTATGCTGACTGTGTGCAAGAGGCTCACTCTCTTCATTTTGGGATTACATACAGAGCAGAAATAAATCACCTTATCATAACATTGTATCTTGTACAATCTCAAGTGTAAGAGATCCATCGCAGTCGCCTACCTGATGACAGCCAGGTCTATGAATTAACTCTAGTATAACTACCTAATTCGAGTAGCCATGGATCATTCGGTTGAAACGGAAGCACCTTGACCATCGGCAACTCGCCTACTAAGAATCCAATGGGGCTGGATGTGGGCCAATACCGTGTGTTTCGCGTGAGTTCCTGGACCGAGAATGAGCCCTATGAAAATTTGGGTGAATATGGAGGCCACACATATCTATTTATCAAAGTCAAAATTCGGATGGTTAGACACCCAAAAGGCGGTGGAACTCTCTGGTGAATACCTGGTGGTTTCCTCATTGGTTGACGAAAATGCCTTTATTCAAAGTGTGATTCCACCATAAAATTAGGTATACCGAATGCGAACATAAATATCATTCAGCGCATTAGCAACCATAAGCAACTGAATACGCCTTTAATAATGGCTTTCTGTTCTGTGACAACAAAAAAGTAGTCCCTCGGACGGTGTTATGCTGCACACAGGGCCCGGTTCGTCACCATTTTCGCACCCCTTACGGCAGTGGCCCTCAAGATGTTAACGCCCAAGGCCTTTAAAGTTGCAACGAACCTGACGGCTTCGACACCTGCTGGCCAACGGTAGCGGTCTTTAAACTTTTCCCCATGTTCAAATATTCTGCCTTGTGCTAGGCGCATCTCTTGATCTGAAAAAGGCAGCTAGTAAAATTTTGGCCCTTTTTCACCGGGCATACTGAACGTTGAGGACTACTGTGACAACGCAGTGAAGAAAAACCTATGCTGGTCTGATTGCAGAACGAGTTCAAACAACTCCTAGCTGAACTGGGAAAGGGTTTTTCTCGATTCTGAGGGGTTGGTTCCGGCCAAGCATCCAAGGCAGTCTTTGCTTACTGTGGCAAACCAGTATTGATGACCACCTTTCAGGTTTACTACAAAGATGTGAAGGCTTTCGGGAAAGATCCCTCTTCGGCCCAGACGCCTCAGGTTTGATTTGAGATGAACCCAGCCTCCGCGCGGCTTTTCAATATCAACTTTGAAAACCTGTGCCCGTTATCAGGTGCTAATATCTATCAAAAATATCGCCTTCCAGATTGTTAGTGGCTACGATGTTACGACTGTTCCACTAGGTTTTTTCCGATCAGTATTTGGCCTTATCTGACTCTTCGGTAATGTTCAGCACCAAATGCCATTGGCTGTTAAAACCAAACGGCTCAATTGTCGGCACCTCGGTTAGATCGAAAGTCTTGTAAGAGTAAGTGCTACGAGCATAGTAAACAGCTCTTTTATCGGCCGCCCGAGATCGCGGTCAAAGCGCTTTGTCATGTTAGCGACAGGTCATCAATATTTCAAGCAGATATAAATTTCGCACTTTTTACGAGTCCATCACACTCGGTTATCCTAACTCCTGGTTTTTAACAAAATTATCCTACCCAGGCCGTAGATCTCGCCCCGCTGACTAATGAATATAAAAATCATCCCACGTCCCTCATTTTATTCCGAACAGGATCACGATTTCAAAATAAGCCTCATTCGGCGTTTTTTATTTCGCCATGAGTGTCCCCTCCGTGTGTTATACAAGCAGGATGTGATTCCTGATATCATGGTAGAGATTTCGGCCACCTTGATGCTCCTGAGCATAGATCTCACCCTACTTGATGGTGCGCTAGAAATGCTCCGTTACCGCGTTGTCTACCCAACGATCCTGGCCATCCATGCTGATACGTACACCATGGTCTTTGAGAGTCCGAGTGAACTTCAGGCTGGTAAACTGACATCCCTGATCGGCGTTAAAAATCTCCGGAGGGCCATACATGTCTAAAGGCTGTTGAAGAGCTTCTATGCCAAAGTCCGTCTTCAATCTATTGGAAGTCGTCAACTCAGCACTTTCGGCTGTACCAATCAAGTATGTCGGTACTTCTCACCAATATCGACGGTCTTGTAATAGGCGAAACGAGGTGATAGCCCGAGTAGCTCGTCGCACAATTTAACCAGAAGACGAGGTTCCATTGTCATCATTTCCCTTTTTTGGGCTCGGCTACGAGTTCCAGCCCAAGTTCTAAAAAATCTATCTCCAGTGAGAGCTGGCCGACCTTCTTCTGGAGGCTTTCAACGTCCTGCACAGGGGGCGACTTCTACTTTCTTGCTCTTGCGCTAAAATAGTTCAGATATTCGGCCTACTACTTCCCGTTTCCAGTCACTTAGCTGCGAAGGATGAGCGCCATATTTTCCCGCTATCTCTGAAACTGTCTCTCGGTCTTCAATGGCCTGTCGGGCAACTTTGGCCTTGAATTGAGGCCTGTGAATGATGAGTTTCTTTCTCATCTTTACTCTCCTGATGCGGAGAAGAATAATCAAACTTAGATGGGGGAGCAATTTTAGCCGACCACTTCAGGGCAACAGGCCTGAAGCCCGCAAGACGGTCTCCTGCACTGTGTATTCGTGATCCAGCGAACGGTCGGGCTGTTTTTCTCCTCGAATATCGGCCACCAAAGCGCGTAGGCTTTCGACATAACGGGGCCGAGGTTCAACCTCAACGGTCTGCCACCCCTGACGATACCCATCCCGGTCAGCATCCAGGCAGAGGCGAAGTTGTGGCGGTTCCAGCGGTTCCATAATCGCACTACCGGTTGTCCCATAGACCTCAATGCGTCTGGATGCGCCTGAAGATACCTCCAGTGCTGTCGATTCCAAAGTGGCTTGCCCATTCGGGTACTCGAAAACCACCAGGTTATTATCTAGAAACCAGGGAAATTCCGCTCCATCGTGACGTAAGAAAGGGATCACCCGGTCAGGTCTTCCCAGCAAAGCCACGATTATGTCGATCAGGTGACAAGCTAGGATAAACATGATACCGCCCTGTCGCTCACCGTCTGAGTTCCACCGTCCCCAGTGGGCTTGATTGACGCTGCCCGATGAGATACGTGCTCTGACCGAAAAAATATCGCCCAACTTGCCGCTTTTAGCCCAATCCAGCAGAAACTGAAATCCTGTGTTATATCGAAACATATAACCCAACTGAACAAACAGATTTTTCTCGGTGGCCAGATCCAGCACCCGACGAAAGTGCTGCAGATCGTCTCCTGCTGGTTTATCGAGCCAAACGTGTTTGCCGTGAATCAGAGCTTGTTGGGCAAAATCAAGATTGTCAGCCACTCGCCCTTGGATAGCGATGGCCTGGATGGTTTCATCATCCAGCATTTCGGCAGGAGATGAAAACCAGTGTATCCCCTGATAGAGTTCCCCTTGTTCGTGTTTCTGCTTGGTCTCGTCATCAGGTTCACAGATACCTGCCAAATCGACTTCCGAACTCTCTTTCATCACCCGTGTTTTGCCGCCAGCGTGATCGTGTAGTATCCCGTACTGTGCCATTTTAACTCTCATTTAAACTCTTCCTCTTTGATCCTGGTTCACTATAGTTCCGAATGACTTCTATGTCAAGTCTGAAGCGATCATCTTTACATATCTGCCTACTTATTTTCGATATGGGTTCTGGTCAGTAGTCCGGAGTCCGGATGGAAAGCAGATTCTTACTGGTAATTTTGATAAGGTAACTACGGTCTGGGATGCAGATACGGGAAAGAAACTGCTTGTCCGCTAACGTCTTACTAAAGTTTGGACAATTTGAAAAGAGGTTCTCCTTTCTCAAGCCTACCAGTTTGAGAAAGGAGAAAAATGGACCTCACCTTCTGCCTGCAGCAAATCGTAACAGAATTTCGCCTATTATTCAACCGACAAAGTTTCGAGTTGTTCTATGCGTTTATAGAGATCTCATCATTGGGTATTCCTCATAGACGATGACAAGCATTTATCAAGCGAGTCGTCCTAAGTTCGATATTGGTCAATGATCCAGTTCCTGTCTCGGAGTAAATGGTTTGCTGAAGAGGCTCCAGCAGACTTTCGACAATTGGGCTTATGTCTATAACGAGACGAAAGCAGTTAAGACTAGCCGCCACCAATTCGGTCTTCGCTTTTTCCGCAATCATCAGTATTACAGATAGAATACCAACCAGTCAAAGTTTCAATGGGGTCACCAATTCGGCGCATTGGGACTATTATGTCAGGGTAGTACTCTGTCCCAAGACCAAAAGGGATAACGGCTTGGCCATGCTCAAGCGCATCGTCAGCCAGATTCCTAAAAGACTTATCATCTTCGACCGAAGGTTCAATCGCAAAAAAGTGTTTGCTACCGTCTTGGAGCGAGGTCATCATCTGTTGTGTCGTACTAAATCCAATGCGGTATCCTATCACCGGCCACCAAAGCTGAGCAAGCCAAACGAGGACGACGCAGAACCGACGGCAAACAACTGCAAAAAAGCCGCATACGCTTCGCTACCAAGGAAGTTGAAAAGAAAAAGAATTCCATTACCTCTGCGATAGTACACGTGAAGATGTGCCCTCGCTTCGTGAGACTTTTGGTTATACGTACCAAAACCAAGCCGTCTCACCCTTATCGGTTTTTCTGTGTCTACACGACCAATTTGAATTTGGCTGTTGAGACCATTGTTATTCCAATTATGTAAAAATAATTGCCGTTTTCTTCTTTGATTTTGCTATCTTGGATAAATGAAATATAACAACTTACCAATAATAGAAAAATATGACTTCACCGCCTCCTACCAGGTTGAGCCTAAGCCCAAAGCTAGGATCAAATTACTGGCCTGACATCTCTCAAGCAGAAGTTTTGAAGATGGCTATTGGCCAAAGAGAAAGCGTTGCCTTCATGGGTAGATGCTGGTGTTGAATTTAGCTCTGAAGGATTCCTCGAAAGAGGAGATCGAGGTCTAAAACCCAGGTTACCTCTTGAGAAGGAGAAGCCATTTCAAAACGGCCTCAATGTAATGAGGGGGTAAGCAAGGTGAAAGAAAACTTGGTAGATCTGAATTTCTCTTTCCCAACCAACAACCCGTCTTCGCCAGTTTGGCTGCCATCAAAAGTCAGCTTAACCTTCCATCGACGCTTGTCAGGTCGCAATTTGCGGCCATCCTCATCTTTCTTGGTCTGCTTGTTTTGACGCTATTGACAGATCAATTCAATGCCACCTTTCAACCGACTTTGACGGAGCAGATCACTGCCGTACCCCTTATTCGCTATGATGCGGACAGGATTTTGCCGCGACCGACCAGCACCTTTTCTCGGCCCCGCAATCTTTTCAATCGTGGCTTCCAGTCGTTGTATTTCACTCGCCGAGGCGGAATCCAGATCAGCACCGATAGGGCCCCCCTGGCCATCGACCACCACCACCCATCCTTGCCGCCTTTGGTCTTTCCAAGGAATGGGTCCCTTTTTTGGCCCAGGCCAAACTGCCATCGGACAGGAACTTAGGCCGTATTTGGAGCCAAATACCTTGCTCTTCCCATGGCTGTAAGCTGCACCAGCAAGTGCTAGCTGATGGATATCGATCAGGTCAGTGGTTCCATCTGGCCGCCAGTTGGTCAGAGCCAGATAATGCCGTCAAACACTTGCCTGTTGCCTTTGGGCTTGAGGCCCACCTTTGGCTGAAGGCTGAGGTTTTAGCCGCAAGGGTTCAAGTCTGATCCATTGTTGATCGGTGACAAATGGTTTTAGTTTGGCCACCAAAAGTTCCTTTTTAGACCCAACTAAAACTAGACCTATACTCCTTTAGATGGGCGAGTTTAAATTGTATTTAGTTTTGAAATAGCTTCTAAGTTTCTAGTAAAAGTGGTAGAAGACAGGACTTAGAATAGTACGACCGGTATACAGCCAGGTGGGAAGAAAAAGCAATAGAGAAATAAGTCCAAATGAAAACTTATAGAAATTAGCAGTAATTTCACTTACGCAAATTAGGGGCTGTTAACACGAAGAAGAGAAATCCGGTATAATGGGCTATGATGGAACTAAGACAGGAACAATATTAAGAAATAAAGCCGTCTTTACCCGTCCAAAGAAGAAAGGTCAAACTATCCAATCGGAAGCTTCTGAATCGGATTTGGTCTGTTGCCGAGCAGGGCTGTCAATGGAGAGGCCTTCCCTTTAGGTTTGGAAATTGGCCTCCAATCTACAGGCGGATGAACCGAGGGGCCAAAACAGGAGTCTTAAATCGCATCTTTGAAGCCTGGCCAGCAAAGCAAATCATTCCCGTCAGGATAGAAGGCTATTGATTAGATAGCACATTCGTGCAAGTACATCCTGATGGAACAGGAGCACTAAAAAAACGGCCAACCGTCGATTGGAAAGTCAGGAGGAGAGTGGACCGAAAAAATTCATCTGCTGGCCCAAGATGCTGGTAGAGCAATAGCTTTTCGACTCTCCCCCGGCCACGGTCATGATGCGGCCGAAGGAGAAGTCTCGGCTGTTGTTCCTGCCAAATCAAATCGCCTGAATCCTTGGGAGTCTGACCAAGAGCACGACCAAAAGAGAAATGAAGTAGAACGATTGTTCAGCAGGCGGAAGGGATTTAGCCGGATCTTCTCTGGCTTGGACCAGCGGGGTCGGATGTTTTCTGCTTTCGGGTTCTTGGTGCTGATTGTCGATTCGCTTAGATAGTGTTAACAAGCCCTAATATTTATGAAGATAGAGATGATACTATCTGGTTTTACAATCCGGGGGAAACAGTACTGAATTATAAGGATGATACCTTGGAATCACATTCAGTGAGTGGACGTACGGAATCGCTGAAAGTTCGGATGGCCGTATTGGGGTTTCGGGCTGGACAGGCCCGCATATTTATGATGGGGATGTTTGGACTACGCTAACTGGTTATGGAACCAGTCCAGATGATAATCGGAATTTTGGTGTTTATCTGGATGAAGACGGTCTGGTCTGGGTAAATGGCAATCAAGGGATGTGGCTTTATGAGGATGGGAAGTGGACGAAAACCTTGGATTCGAGCTCTAAGCCTATTGGTTTAGGAACTTCTTTCTTAAGGGATTCTGGTGGCACTTTATGGGCAGGTGCTGGAGGTGGTATTTATCGCTTAAATACTGAGAAGAAATGGGAAAAATCAGCTAATGTCAGCGGTGGTGGCTATCAAGCGAGTGGTGGTGGTTTTTTGCCCAATCTTCATCTTACAATGGATGGGATTTTGATTGCTATCTCTAGAAATGGGTTGCGGATTTACGATGGTAAGCAATGGTCAAAACACCCAAGTTATTCTCTTGTTGGTTCTGACGTATTTTGTAACGACTATTTTGCTCACGGATTTGTTGAGTATCCGCAAGGAGTATTTTGGTTGGCTACCACTAAAGGGTTAAGACGGATTCAAGGTAATTCTTGGTATGACCTAACAGTAGCCGATGGCTTACCTGGCAACGGTGTGTACACGGTTGAACTCGATAATTCTAATAATCTTTGGGTTGGTACTACCCAAGGATTGGCTCGCTTTACACCTCCATCAAACCCAAATCCACCTGGGATTCAGTTGACGCAAATAGACAGGAGGACATCCCTGACGACCGTATTTATGAAACCGGTAGAGCTTTCGTTTCAATTGATTGGCGAGGAGGTGACATTGAAACTGACTCTAGCCATCTACAGGACCAGTATAATTTGAATGGTCTATGGTCTGACACAACTCGGCAGGACACAGCCACCATTGGCTTGGAAAATGGAGAACATCAATCTTCTGTGCGGGTTATTGATCATCACTTTAATACTAGTTCCTTGGAATCACTGACCATTATTGTTAAGACAGAACTTCCTGTGCTCAAGATTGTTTCCCCGGTCAATGGCGATGTTATTGCTGGTCCGCAACTCATCAAGGGCGAAATTCAGGATGATGATTTTGAAGCCTTTCAGGTTTTTCTATCGGATTTAGCCTTAACAGAAGTGCCTATATTTGAGGAAGATGCCCCAGATAATCTTCAAAAAATATACCAGTTAATTTATCAGGCTAGCGCTCGCCCTAGAACAGCCACTTTGGCCAAATTGGAAACTAAATCACGTGATGATGGTGATTACAAATTTGGTTGACCGCTCAG
>JASMLX010000200.1 GCA_030748495.1 Candidatus Poribacteria bacterium
TAATGATCGGTTTGACGCAGCATTTCTACGGTACCAGCCTGAAAGCCAAGGAGATTCTCGATTCGGGCCAACTCGGTCCGGTGATCACAGCCATCAGCTGCATTTCCAAGAATTGGAATTATAAAGGCCGGCGTCCTCAATATCGAAGTCGGTATCTAGGTGGTGGTATGTGGTTGGGCAATGGAGTGCACGTCGTGGATCGGTTGACCTGGGTTATGGCGTCTCAGGCGGTTTCTGTTTCCGCCGCCGTCGGCGCACGTGCCCATTACCAGGCTGGAGACGATTCGGCCACCGCCTTCATACGATACAAAAATGGGTTGGCAGGTATAGCTGTAGCTGTGGGTTATGCTGACGGTGCGCCTAATTTTGAGTGCCAGGTCATTTGTGCCAACGGTAGTTTACGCTTCAGCCAGCAGGGGGAGAAATTTGTCAGAATTGGGCAGGGGGAGAAATGGGAGGATGTGCCATACGATGAACCCAAAGCTGAGATGCAAAACGAATGGGCTGCCTTTGTCCAAGCGATTCAGCAGGAGTTGGAACCACCCACGCATGGACTTTGGGGCAGACATACGATGGAAATCTTGTTTGCAGCAGAACAGTCGTCTATCACAGGCAAAGAAATCTTCTTGGATAGCGGGCCAGGTTGGTTTACCCAAACTTCCGGTACACCTGTTAATACTCATCACGGTTGGATCTGACAGAATTTGAAACTGAGAACCGTTGTTATGACATTCTTGGACTAATTCATTTTTATTAGGGCCTCGGTCAGCATTCGGCAGTAATCATCGATATCTTCCATGGTAAATCCCCAAAGGGCTATATTATGAGTACGACAGTGGCGGATTTCGTTGTGTGTCAGGATTGAATTAGCTACCCCTGAACGGCATGAAGTGTGTCCTTTACCACTGGCTAGTCGATAAATACGGCTCGTAGGCGTTGCAGTACCGAGCCCCCCCGCATCTCGGCTAATTGCTGATATTCAGCTTGATAACGGCTTTCCGTTAGAGCCTGGAGCTGCCGGCTCTGATTACCTACCTTTACAAACGCTAGAATTCTTGTTATATTCCGTTATCCTCCCGTGGGTTTTGCACAATTGGAGGTTGACGAAATCAGTCATAGTCTAAGTTGAAGCCGTTTTCAGCGGCTTTTTGGCACTATAACCTTGGCCCGAACCAGGTCCGGGGACTGGAGTTGAAGAATGTCAGACCGATTCGGATTCGATGCCCCCAGAAACCTTCCCATCGAACAGTCGATCGAGTGGGGGGCTGAAAACGGTTTCAAATTCATCGATTTCAACGCTGACAACGCACCGAACGACATCGCCTCATTTGATAAAGCACGTGCCTTGAAGGTGCGTGCCCTGCTGGAGGAAACAGGACTCCAGCTAGGTGTTCACCCTGTTTCAGCAATTAACAACGCAGAATACGTCCCCATCATGTCGGAAGTGGTCGACTGACAGTAAACTTGAAGTTGATTGAGGCCATCGGGGCCGGCAGGCTGCGGTCGACCGAATCAAGAGACTTGTCGATCAGGCTGACAGGCTGGGCAAGATGGTTTATTTCGAGAACCACAACAAAGAACCTGACCTGGCCGAAATTCATTATATCCCGCACAACGTCGAGGAAACGCACTGGTTCCTCGACGAGATCGAAGCCTCCAACTTCAAATGGGCTTTCAACGTGGCTCATGGTCATCTCGTCCCAGAAGGGTGGTCCGGTTTCTTGGATACCTTCGGGGTCGACAAGATCGGCCAGGTCCGCGTCAATGATAATAGCGGAGAGTACGAGATCCACCTGATTCCCGGTGAAGGCACTATCGACTTCCCCTGGCTATTCGAGAGGGTGGAAAGCAGTGGATATCAGGGTTGGTATAACCTGGGTTTCGGTAACCAGACCGACAAGATCAGGATACGAAACTGGTTCGAAACACTGATTACGGAATAAAGGATGTGATGATGCAACTGATCCCGGCGCAGTAGCGGCATGGGTCGATCCAAAACTCGGCGGTCCCAAGGTGGATTGGTCATATCGTCCATAATGCAGCTTTGTGCCACAGGACGATTCCACCATTTCTCTGCCCTTAACAGCCGTAATCGATAACGTTACAGGAACATGGAATATGGGCGGTTCAAAAAGTCTATTTACTTGCGTATAGCAAAATCTAATACTAAAAACAGCTTCAACTTGAACCATCGCTGATTCGTCACAATCTGTTACTTTTCGATAGTTAGCTGTTGAAGGAAATTATAGCAGGCATTTGATATCTGTCCTAACCACAAATACCACCAAGCAGTATTCTGATCTGATGATTACTACCTCAAGTTGTAGCATGATTTTATTAACCAGCTGTGGTTGCTGAAACGTTTGTTATCTATAGAAAGAGTAAACCGGTAGGTGCCAGATCAGCCGGATTAGAACCCATCCGCCACCCACTAGAAATTGACCTAACAGGAGTCCGTAAAACAGAGGCCGTACCCGATGGTATAGCTGGACGCCACCTGTTTGAAGCACAATTCGTTTGATCAACCAACTGATAAAGATAGAAAACCAAAGCCAGCCAAAAGTCCAAATACTGCTGGCAACTGCATATCCGGCTGGATGGAAAGGCCAAGTAGGCAAACGGATTCTGGCCCACCAAATCACACCCGTAAAACAGAAACCAAAGAGCATAAAAAACACGGCCGGTCCATTGGTCTCCGAAGCTGATGAATAATAGAGCCAGCGGCGAAGCAGATCATATGCCCCACGGCCAAGGCTAGGGTTAGCTCCAATTTGGTAAGCAATGGTCAGGTAGAGACAAAAGACTGTTAAGATACCCATCACCACCGCAGCCATCATGGCCAAACCCATGGATCTGATTTTCAACTCTTCGGCAATTTTGAACCCCTCCAGTGTATGAGGCATCGGGTGCGCCCGGTAGCCTCGGTTGAACGAGAAGAAGAGGGACATCATGGCTAGGCTCTGGGCTGGAATTCGTCGTGAGCCGAGTGTATCAATAATGAACTGACGTGGATTGGCTACAAACATTTCATGCGTCGGTGGCCCAACTTCAGCTCGCACCCGTGTAATACCGATAGCCAGTAGAAAGTAGATCAAAAAATAGAGACTGGTTAACCAAAACACCATACCACCTTTCCAGCAAAACAGAAATATGAAAATAAGTCCGCCCACCAAACCTAATATTGGCCACCAGTAGTTGGTGTTATCAGGTGTGCCTGCCAACAAACTAGGGCTATCACCTATCGAAAAGCGATCTTGACCCAACAGACAGTGCCAAATCTGTATGAAATGGCGCCGTCCCCCATAGAGGCCGAAACAGGCCAAGGCCAGGTAGGCGCCAACTCCCTGTGAGCCGTCATAGGGGAAGCCCGGTAGATTCTGCAGGCCCATGGCTTGCCCCAATATTCGTTCTCCCTTCCAAAACAGATAAAAAAACCAGAGTGAGAATGACATTTCCAACGGCATCAGAAAGCCAAGTCCAACGCTAAAAGATAAAATATAGATGGGTGTCCATCCGATCGCACTCCACGGTTTCTCGGTGAAATACAGGGCTAAGTCAAATTTGCGTACCGGAATCTCAGGAAACGCCGGCCAAAAGGCGTGAATACCATTAATCAGATCAATACCACCAGCAATACCAAAACCGATCCACATCATTTTAGACCGGAACAAACGACCATCTGGACGGGTCATTTCTAATGGTAGATGTACGATAGGGTAAGATAGTTTTTCCCGTTCAATCCATTGTTTGCGTAGCAACAGGTCCAAGCAGATCATGAGCCAAAGTAAGACCGACAAAAAGAGCGTCCACCACAGGATGGGCCGCCACCAAGGGAAAAGGTGCGCTGTGGTATAAAGGGTCGATCCACCATCGTAGAAAGGTTGAATAACGGGGAGTTGATCCAGAGTGAGCCAACGCGGTATCAGGTGCCAAAAAATGCGCTCCCATTCGTTTTCCGCCGAGGCAAACCAAAAACCGTGGGGGATAACAGCCACCAAGGTCTGCATCATGTCATGCCCTGAGATGGCGGAGGAAATCGACAACATCACGTAGACGGTTAATAACTCGCCCTGCCTAAGCGCCAATCTAGGAAAAAAACGCCTAAAAAATAGGTTGAACCCGGTTAACAGTGTCAGCGTCATTACCACGTTATAGATCAAGGACATGGTAGTTGGCATGGTACTGACATATCGCAGATAGTTGGCCAGAATAAAATAGGTATTGACCGGAATCAAGAGTAATCCCAGTCCAACGGCGCGAAAGGTGATAGAGGGCATTAGCCGCAGAGGTTGTTCAACTCGCATTCAAAATTACAGAAATTATTAACTGATCCCCAGTTATAGTCTTAAAAAGAGATAGGTTTTTATCTTACTTCTACTGCCCAGACTCCAAACGGAAAGGACCTTGAGAAATGTATTTACAAACGTAAAAATCAAACCTATAAGGACAATAATGTGAATTCAAAAACAAAATGGTAAATGCAAGTGGCTTTAATGCAGTCAGAACTGGCTGAAGAGTGGGAAAAACAGTGGTTATAAATGTGAGGAACTGAACTTGTCGATCAGACCTGAATTTCGTTCAAGCCTCCACTGCGATTGCCCCATCGAAGATAAGAAATGGTGACTAGCAGTAGCAGACAAACTATCCGGTTAGTAGTCGGCGAAGTAATTCCGCTTGTCCATCAACCAATTAAACAAGGATCGAAAGCCGGTTGATCTAGCTTTAGAATTCAATATTCCACCACAACTAGTCAACAATAGAACAGACAGCATATCGGTAGGATAGAAGAAACCAAGGTTTGAAGAAATGGATATTAGCCAAGCAATATGCTGTAACCTGACGTTGACTGGGTTAGATTAAACCCACCAACTGTTTCATCTGATCATCCATTACGTTTAGATGCTCAGCGTTAAAGCGCTGATAAATAGTCTGACGCGCGTTTATCTCTTCTTCTGGCTCTCCTTTTTGGATGAAAGTATAGGCACAGACCAGCCGGGGCTGTGGGAGCAGATTATCCGATGCACTGTGTATTACCTGCCCTTCATAGAAAAAAACTCCTCCCGCCTGGAGAGTAACTTCCTGTGGATTCCAGTCCAGTCCATCCAGATTTTCTTCGGCTGTGTAGGAATTATTATTTTCTTTCTCCGCTCGAAATTGAGGGGTAGCAACAGCTGTTTCAATCCAATAGTGACTGCCTGGGATTACTGTCATAGCTCCACCCGTAGGCTCAATATCAGCAAAAGTTAGCCACAGGTTCGCAAACCGCCCTTCCCTGCCTAGAAAGGGTGAATCAGAGAAGCCATCAGTATGACCACGCCAGTCACCATTTTTCAAACATCCGCACACTTTACCAGGAAAGGTAACAATAGGAATGGGTTCTGTATTCAAGCGAAATGGACCATCAATCATGTGCGAAACCAATAGAAGTAATTTTGGATGTAGGGCCCAGCGGGCAATTTCCGGAATACTATGTTGAGGCGTTTTAAGTTGCCGTCGAGTTCCCCAGATATGAGCATAAGACTCCGGGCATTGGGGTCGAATCCGGTCCTGCAAAACGGCGGCACCTTCTCGGGCTTGTTCAGTAGTAAGAACATTCTCCACAATAGCGTAACTGTGATCAATAAAATGCTGCCGATAGTCGGTGATATTTTTTGGCATCGAACCTTTCCATTTTCCTCAAATCAGTTGTTATTCTAGCACACAAATTACAAACTACAAACAGGTAGACTCTCTATAATGGAAGAACTTTTCATTGGTAAACATTCATCAACCTTCTTCTAGGGTAAGTAAGCCTGTCAAGTTTTTATGGTCAGGCATCCTTAGGCAGCATATGAATTCCACGACCGGTACTGAAGAAAATCATCCTTCGGTTGTATTATCCCATCTTTGGATAGACAGTGTGAGTCTGGGCCGACGAAATGGGCGAATTTCTGCCATTGCCGCAGCCGACACATTACGGTGATCTCCAGTCCCACACCTGGTTTTCCCTTGATGATGGATGGAGCCACGATGAAGCTGACACTGATATTCCGGCGCCACTGCATGCCACCCCGGACCTAGTCGACCATATCAAAGTGGTCGTCGAACGTCGAGGTTTATCAAGATGGAGTGTATTCGAGACGACCTTATCATAAAGCCAAATCAGGGGGTCCTGGGTTTCCTGTTTAAACGAGCGATGGTGCTATGTTTGACTCTATTCATAGCGCTATCTTTTCTAGCGATGAAGATATTTCCTCTCCAGAAGAAGCCTCTTCTGGAGAAGTGATGACCTTTACCACTGATCAGTCGGCCCCCCGCAAGATGATGATTCTGAAGTAAGAGTTTTAATGTAGCTAGGCGGTCACTGATACCTTTTTCTTTCTCTTCCCATTTTCCCCAAAATTCAGTTTTCACCTCAATTCACTTCTTAATCCCGACATATAGTAAGAAAATCAGGCATAATGAACATAAGATAGCCAATCGACCACAAGAAATCTCCTCTAATTTGTAAAGATGTCTCGAAATCATGATTTGGCTGATAGGATCTTGTCGGTTTCGTTTAGCAATATGAAACGAGTCGAGGAGAATATTAAAACAGGAAATATCTAATGGCTGATATCTATCTGGCAATTGTCTTAACAATCATGGCTAGTAATGTTACAAACCCTGAGTCGATGACAAAAGATTGGCAAATTATTGAAGGTTCCTCAAGAGCTTGGAACTTTCAAGCTGAAGAAATAGAATGTGAAATTATTAATGACGGACTACACCGTATTCTTTCTGAGAAAATTATCTCTGGTGATTGGATAATTGAAACTGAGATTGAACACATTAATCATTCCTCACAGTCAATCCATTTTAGTATCGCTGAGGATTATTCGTATGGATATATCCTGACGTTAAAGAACTCAGAACTAATTCTTTGTCGTATTGCCACAGATAATGAACAAGATGACTGGACACAGAGTATTACTCTTAATCCAGTTGGGGCTGATATTCTTGCTTATGGGACTGGTCATTACGAGATAGAGGTCGATAATTTCACCTTAGCAAGCCCCGGTGTAAGTTCGATTACGGATGATTTCGAATCTGGTCTTACTCAATGGAATCAATATGATGGTCAAGCTACAACTCGAGGTGGAAGATTACGGCTAGGAAACGATGGCATAATGGCACACAATGAAGGGATACAAACTATCGGTCGTATTCTGCCAAACGAGTACTTAGAAGCATCTGTGCAAGTAAATTCGGTATCAGGCGATGGTGGGTGCCAAATTGATTTTCGCCTAATCCCAGAAAATAATCGGTCGGGTTATCTTGGGATACAAAGACGATTTAATCAATTTGGTTCAGCATTCATCTTTAAAGTCGTTCCAGGCTGGGATTTACCTCCAATCAAGGTTCCTAATCATGCACGAAAATTCAATTTAAAAATTACTTGCGACCAATCTACTGGTATTTCAGCTGGTTACTATAACCTTCTGGATGAAACCGGTTGGATTAAAATAGGCGATACCAAGATGCTTCAGGCAAGTAGAACATTGGTCAAGGTCTGGCAAATTCCTACAACTAGACTTCGGCCTAGATTCAATAAATTTAATATCCTCAAACGGGGAGCAACTTATGCTTTTCGTTTAAATGATTACATGATCGGCACCATAACAAACCCGAAACTTCAAGGCGCAATCCAAATAAATAATTTATACGAATTTCCTGAACCAAATAAAGGAAGATATGGTCTAAGCTTCACTAATAAAGGCAAGTATAGAATACCAAAATTTCAAATTCGGCTAATCCCATCAGTCAAGAAGTATGAAGAAAATCCCATTTTATCTTCTAAGGAGGCAAGTGGGACTTGGGATGAAAACCAAGCCTTCCCTGCTACAATCAAGAAATTTGGGGAAACGTATTACCTATATTACACGGGAATAGATAATACTGACTCAAGGTTGGAAGGTGGTGGGATTGGACGTATCGGTTTAGCCACAAGTTATGATGGCTACCATTTTGAAAAGTATGAACAGAATCCTATTTTTGAACGAGTTATTCCAAATAACCACCGTCCTTTAAAAATCCAAGGTATGTCTCTAGTTAAAGAACCGAATGAAAGATATGCACTCAGTTATACTGTTTGGGATAATGATAGATGGATAAGATTAGAATATGCCGTCGGAAACTCGCCCTGTGGGCCGTTCAGTCTGGGACGAAACAATCCATTGATTAAAACCAGCAAACCACCAGGCTTTGATGAAACTCACGTACACCTCCATAATCTTATTCGGCAGTCAGATGGTAGTTTTATAATGATCTATACAGGATTTGGTCGAGTATTGGACCAATGGGGTGATAGAGGAGGACTGGCGATGAGTGAGAATTTTGTAAAATGGACCAAGTATCCAGACAATCCGGTTTTTCCTCTCGGTGAAAGTGGAGCTTGGGATGATACCCATGTACGTCCTAAAGGAATTATCAAGTACGGTGATTACCATTATATGTTTTATGAAGGTGCTCATTATGCTGAACACGTGGCGTTATGGTTCGATCAAATTGGTATGGCTCGGTCAAAAGACTTAATTCATTGGGAGCGTTATCCGTATAACCCAATTATTCCCATAGACGCAGGTGGTGGTCGCGATACTCTAGTAACGGAATGGCCAATACCGATAGAAACTGAGTCTGGTTTGGCTATATTCTACTGGGGGGCATGCCTGGAAATGTTGGCATCTCTAGAGCCGATATCTGTAAAGACTTGTTGGATGGATGGGAATGGCAATTTGACTATTAGCTAGATTTTCCACAGATCAGCAGTACCGAGATTACGTTATTCAAACCCACGCAATAGATAACTCGTGCGGGGTGATCAGGCGGGTAT
>JASMLX010000201.1 GCA_030748495.1 Candidatus Poribacteria bacterium
CAGATTCCGCCTCCTGGAGGATTTCGAAGGATCAAAATAGAATCAGGAACATTTGCCGACTGGCTTCGGTATCTTCCAATGAAAAAGAAGGGTGCGCTTGCTCTCTTACACGATGGAAAGCCGGAGGCGACTAGGGGGTACACGTTGCTGTTACTGATATATTAGGAGACAGAGACGAAGGATCTTCAACAATGTGCCGACACAATCATTTGCCTAAGAGTAGAGTACCTTTACTCCAGAAAGAATTTCACCTCCATACATTTCAACTTCACGAATGGATATAAGGTATCCTTCACCAGTTGGGTGTCAGGATACCGACCCTTTGTGAAGGGAAACAAGGTCACATGGGCGAAGCAAGCTAACAAGGATACGTTTTACTCTAATTTCAGGAAATACCTTAGAACTGTGTTTATTTAAGCGGGGAGTCATTCGTTGGATCAGGAGTTAAAGGTCACAGCAAGGGGACGAGTTACATGCAAATAGGTGATGGATTCATAAAGGGAGGATTCCCCGGCATGCTGTTGTCGTTCTGGGCATGGCTGACAACGATCGCACCGGCGAAAGGGTTTTTCTTCTGGCACGGAGCTGCACATGCCTGCGCAGGATATCCACATCATGAAAAACCCAACTAACGCCAGCTTGCCTCCCTGGTATAGGAGATACCGTTGAGTGATACTTTGAGTACACCAGAATGAATTTTTGAGAAGTTCGATTTGAAATGCTTTGCTTCGCAAAATGAGCAAGACTAAGAATGAGCTATATGGTGTCCAGGCCAATAGTAACCCTAAAGTTATTTTGGTTTTGAATTCATGATGTAAGCGGCATAGTTGGCAACGTAAAAAGGGAGGGCAGTGTAAGCCCTTAGACTCCATTCCACTTAATCAGCGACACAAGCGATTATTTGGTGATAGGCATAAAAAAACAAGGTCTAGCTCGGACAGGTAGGATTGGGCTGCTTTTGTAAAGCGAAAGCCATGCTAGCAGAGTTGATCTATTCTGCCGATTCACAACCCCATTTATTATTAGAATGTCTCTGCCACTTCACCTTCTGGAGTTTAATCAGCCACAAATATAGCCTTTAGTGGCGCTATTAACGGTACTACTTTGAAGTGGTCAGATTACTCTCCTCTTACGTTCCGTATCAATTCAAAAACCTGACTCTTCAGCAGGTAACAGATGTTGGTGTTGCCCCTATCGATAACGCCGTCTAACTTGCCCGCTTGAATCCCCTTGTGGATATTCTCGACTGTGCAACCAGAGTCGGCAATACTCTATTTGACCATCAGCAGATCGTGGAGTAGGAATTGGCACAGGCTTAATAGACATAGAGAAAGGCATTGGCGTTTAGCAATAACAGACAAAAATCGGCTAAAGCCCGAATTTGGGCTGAAGCCGTCCACGGTCGCGGGCCTGGCGTGTAGTGCTGATAAACGTCGAGTGTTTCGGTGTAGGTAAAGGGTTCACCCGTCATCTCCTCAAACATGGTACGCTCGACAGAAACAGGAGGGGCTTGTAGTGTAGGTAAGTGTTGCTGATGATAGTCGGTCATCTGTTCTACGAAGGTCGTACCTCGACTAACTTCGTTTGGCTCTGCGGTCCGGGCCCAAGCCAGTTGAATACCACGCATAACCTGTTCTGACAACTTCGGCCGTTCCTGGTTCAACCGTATTGCCATCGCTAACGCCCGTTGATGGCTATTCTGACTGTTAAACAGCGTGAGGGCTTGAGGTGTTACAGTGGATGCCGTCCTTAACTCGCAGGAGGCATCAGCTGACGGTTGATTAAAAACCGACAACATCGGATCTGATAATCCTCGCGAACGATAGACATAGATGCTGCGACGGTGGCGTTCTTTTGGTGTAGCTGACGGTTGGTAAGCAGGAGCAATCGATCCCATGATGTGCCGTGGTTGCAAAGCCACTTCTTGGTTAATTTCGGGAAAAACCGGCAAACCACCCATCTCTCGATTCAGTTCACCAGAGACAGCTAACATACTATCTCGTAACTCCTCGGCTTGCAACCGTCGAGGTTGAAAATAGGATAGCAATTGGTTCTGTGGATCGGTCTGTGACACCAGATCGTACTGCGGATGGTGGCTACTTCGCTGATAAGTTTGCGACAACATGATCTGTCGGTGAAGATTCTTGATCGACCAACCGTTATCGATGAAATTCCGAGCCAACCAATCCAATAATTCGGAATGGGTCGGTTTTTTACCCATCTTACCAAAATTATTGGCATTGCCCGCTAGACCAACACCGAAATGGTGCTGCCAAATCCGATTGACAATGGAACGAGCGGTCAGGGGATTTTCCGGGTGAGTGATCCAATCTGCCAGTTGGATACGTCGGTTTTTTGCTTGAAGGGCAGTCTGGTTCAAGACAGTTGACCCCAGGGTTGGCAGTGCACTCAATGTACCAGCGGTGACTAGCTCGCCAGGGTTGTAAATTGACCCTCCCGTTAAAATATGGGTCAGCTGGAGATCGCCGGTTAATTTCGGCGGCATTTTCATACGGTTGGCAACATGTTTTTTTTCGATCCATGGGCCATTATAAACGCTAAAGGCAATCGGCTGATACCGCTCCAATTGCCACTGTAAGGCTTGAATCCGTTTATGTAGCGCTTTTTGTAGCCCTAAATCTTGATAGGTTAAACCGTAGTAGCGGGGTGGTTTCTCGTCTACTGGTAGTTTGCTCCGTTTATTCTTTTCTTGATAAGTTAGGCCTCGAGATTTCATCCACTCTCGTGCAGCAGTTTCTTCTTTCTGGTTAATGACGTTACGATCCGCTTTAGCTTGATCTAACAAGAGTTTGATTCGCTGCTGACCGGCTTCAAAACCTTGTTGATTTTCCTCTGGCAAATAGTCTACATCGCGCTCGGCAAACTGAAGTGGGGCGAAGATCGACTGCAATCGATAGTAGTCTTTAGTTGGAATCGGATCGAATTTATGGTCGTGGCAACGGGCGCAGCGCAAAGGAATAGACAAAAAGGTTTCCCCTACCGCATTGGTTACATCATCCAAGTAGAATTGCCGTGTCTCTACGGCAATAGTCATGCCTGTTTGTTCCCATGGTCCCATGCGTAAAAATCCAGTGGCAATCAGCATCTCCGGATTAGTCGGATCAATTTCGTCTCCGGCCAATTGTTCACGCACAAATTGGTCATAAGGCTTATCTTGGTTGAACGACCGAATCACATAGTCACGATAACGCCAAGCATTAGGTCGCTCAAAGTCGTTGGAAAAACCGCTGGTATCAGCATAGCGGACTATATCCAACCACTGCTGCCCCCATTTTTCACCATAGCCTGGGTCAGCCAACAACCGATCCACTACCCCCTTAAAGGCATCTGGACTTTCATTGGCCAGAAATGCTGCGATTGCTTCTGGTGTTGGAGGTAAGCCGATCAGATCGAAGGTGGCTCGCCGGATCAGTGTTAGTTTATCCGCTTTGCTAGCGGGGGTAACTCCAGATAGTACCAATTTTCGATGGATAAAAGCATCAATTGGATGCAAGTCATTAGATGGCGGGACAGGCCGTTTCATTGGTTGGAAGGCCCATAAATCTTCAGGTTGGTAGTAGCGGTTGGTCCATTCCTCAGTTAGCCCGCCACTGGTTTTGACCAAAACGCCTGTCTCACCGGTTGACCATTCGCTATTGGCAATGGTTCGCCAGCGATCGGCATTCGGCCATGGTGCACCAGAATCGATCCATTGACGGACCAGCTCAATTTGGTTTGGTGTTAGACGGTCATTTTCTTTGGGGGGCATTTGTAGGCTTTTGTCTTGCCAGGTGACAGCCCGGTAGAGGCGGCTATTTTCTGCTTGGCTGGGCGTAAGTATCTGATGATCAATCATACTTTGCCGATTGGTCAAATCTAGGTCGCCACGAATGTCTTCGGGATTACTGCCATGACAGACAAAACATTTTGATTTCAGTAAAGGATAGACTTCGTGCACGAAGCGTTTTTCAGCTTCATTCTTTGGTATATTTTCTCGAATTAGCTCCTCTGCCGTCACCTCGATTTGCATCAAGCAGAATAGGCCAACTAACCAACCAGTAAACGACTTAATTTTCATCTTTTCATCCGCCTTCTGAATTCGCTTTATACATTATTCTCTATGCCGTCGATATTGGATGCGGGCGATCAACCAATCAGTTCTTCGATCACTGTACCGCCTGTTTGCGATAACTGCTTGAAACGACCACCATGAAAATAGGTCAGTTTGTTGTCGTCTAACCCCAGTAAACGCAACAATGTCACGTGCAGATCTTTGATTGGATGGACAACTTCAACCGCTTTTTCGCCAATTTCGTCGGTCTGACCGATAATGTGACCAGCCTTGACACCGCCCCCTGCTAACCAGATGGGCATGGCTTCGGCGTTATGATCCCGTCCGTAGGCAATGCCACCGCCCCGAATTCCGTTGTCCGGGCTACGGCCAAACTCACCAGACCAAACAATTAGCGTTTCATCTAGCATACCCCGTTGTTTAAGGTCTTTAATCAAACCTGCAATTGGCTGATCAATGCTGCGAATCAAGGCTCCGTGCGCCCGCTCCAAGTAGTCGTGGGAGTCCCAGCCACCAGAATAAATCTGAACAAATCGAACGCCTTTTTCTACCAATCGGCGGGCCAGCAGACACTTTCGACCAAAGTTGTCACTATGGGCTTGATCGATGCCGTACAACTGTTTGATATCATCTGGTTCCTGATCCAAGTCAATTATGTCTGGTACTTCCATCTGCATTCTGAAAGCCAACTCATAGCTCTCCATCCGAGCCGATAATTCATCATGGTGCGGGTTCTGTTGTTGATGTTGACGGTTGAAATATCTCAGCAGATCCAGACTTTGTCGCTGATGGGCACGGTTGATGTACTCTGGTGGGTATAAATCCAAAATTGGTGAACCCACGGATCTGAGTGGCGTGCCTTGCAGACGGGAAGGTAGAAACCCGTTAGACCAATTGCCTGCTCCACCTTGTGGATAGGCTACCTCTGGTAAGACCACGAAGGAGGGGAGGTTTTGGTTTATCGCACCCAGGCCGTATGTGACCCAGGACCCCATAGCTGGGTCACCGCCAAATTTGTTACCCGTATTCAGGTGGTACATAGCCGTTGGGTGATCAACCGAATCAGCCTGGCAACCCCGATACCAGCAAATGTCGTCGGCTACACTGGCTAGATGGACGAAAGGACTCGATATATCGGCTCCAGAGTGACCCACTTTGCGACTGGTAAATGGGCTTTGTACAAAATAACGGTTGCCCTGAGACATGGCCGAAAATTGCTGGCCTGAGCGTTCAAATTTTTTAAGGTGGAGTTCGGTCAGTTTCGATTTGGGGTCGAAGGTATCGAGGTGGCTGGGTCCACCCTCCATGGTTAAGAATATGCAGGACTTGGCTTTAGCCGCTAGCATAGGCTGAGGTTGAAACCGTGGTGTCTTGAGTGCGGTTGATGTTTTCTCAGCTGCCAGAAGATTGCTAAAGGCAATGGCACCGATGCTGGATCCCAATCCATACAAAAATTTGCGACGATCGATAAGTGTTTGTGTTGTGGATTTCAATCTTCTATCTCCTCGTGTAGTCTGAACTATAGATTAGAGTCTTACATTCTCACAGAACCATCGACAATCGGTACGTACATCAGTTTTTTACCATCGAAAGACCGTGCTTACAAAAACCCGCTCTCTTCTGGAAAGTCCGTGGTTGCGAATCGTTGAGCTACTGTAGCCCGTTGTGTCAAGACGCAATGTGATCAATTCGTGCCAACTCTTCAGAACTAAAGTCTAGATGACCCAGTACTTTAACGCTATCCTCAACCTGTTCTGGTCGACTGGCTCCACACAGAGCCGTTGTGACTGAGTCATTTCTTAATACCCAAGCCAGTGCCATTTGAGCCAAGGACTGACCGCGTGCCAGCGCAATATCATTAAGCTGGCTAATTTTGTGTAGAAGCTGGTCTGTTAAGTGATCTGCCTTCATTGGCGTGTGGGCTTTGGCTATTCTCGAACCTGCCGGGATTTGCCCCAAATACTTGTCGCTTAACAGGCCTTGATTGAGAACTGAAAAAGCGATACAACCGATCCCTTCACTTTCTAGGGTTTGTAATAAACCATTTTCAATTCGCCGATCCATGATATTGTAACGCGGTTGATGAATCAGACAAGGTGTTCCCAGGTCTCGTAGGATTTGGCTGGCTTGTTGGGTTAATTCGGTTGAATAGTAGTTTGAAATGCCGACATACAGTGCTTTGCCCGACCGCACAATATAGTCTAGGGCTGACATGGTCTCTTCCAAAGGGGTTGCAGGGTCAGGTCGATGGTGATAGAAAATATCGACATAATCAAGCCCCATTCGCTCAAGACTTTGATCCAAACTCGCGACCAGATATTTGCGAGATCCCCAATCACCATAAGGCCCAGGCCACATATCGAAACCAGCTTTGGTTGAAATAATCAGTTCGTCTCGGTAGACGACCAAATCGTCTTTTAAAATTCGGCCGAAGTTTGCTTCAGCAGATCCATAGGGAGGGCCGTAATTATTGGCCAGATCGAAATGGGTAACACCTAAATCAAAAGCCTTATGTAACGTGGCTCGAGCGGTTTCAAAAGGGTCGTATCCGCCGAAATTCTGCCACAAGCCTAACGAAATTAAAGGTAACTTGATTCCGCTGCGACCACATCGCTGGTACTGCATCGTCGTATATCGATTGGGGTTAGCAACATAATCAGACATCTGCTGTACTCCTTGTAATCCTATCTTCCTTAGAACTCAGTTATGACTGCCGGAATTAACTGGCGAATCAGGTTGCTTTCCGATGCCGACTTGCCTATACCAACATCCGTTTAGCTGCATAAACTTCTACTTAAGGATTACTAGTTTTCTAACCTTGATATATCCCCGCTTTACCCAACCTCCAAGGACTTTGTGTCTCAAGACTGATTTAATAAAAAGGACAGTCACTTCAAGGTGGTTACAAAGTCGCTTGAGTCGCCTGGGGATTTAACTCAGTTCAGACTTACAACTAATCAATATCCAGCGTCAACAGATGTGCCTTCATCCACAAGCAATTTTTCGGGTGGGTGAGGCAGTGGTTGTCCGTCTTTCATTACCCAAAAATATTCTTTGACCCGTTTTGAGGTTTGAGTTTGCTCCAAACTAGCCCAAACCGCCCCCATGCCGATGCGGCTTTGATCGCTGGTGTTGGGCGGACTGTAGTGCCACATATAGGAGTGCCAAAAGACAACGTCTCCAGGTTGCAGTTCAATATCGACTACCCCTTCCAGATTGACCACCAGGTTACGCGGCAACTCGCCGTGTAAACCACCTTCATACAAAACGTGGTCAATTAAACCGCCATGGTGGCTAGCGGGCAAAAACTGCATACAGCCGTTTTCTTTGCTAGCGGGATCAACGGCAATCCAAGCATTGGCTGCTTCAACATGGTCATCACGCCAGAGACCAATATCCTGATGCCAGGGTGTGGCTCCACCCGTTTTGGCCGGCTTGAGGAAAACCGAGTCGTATTTGACCAGCAGGTTACCCCCCAATAGTGACCGGATGACTGACAACACATTGGGATGTGCATAATAGTTATTCCAAACAGTGGGGCGGTACCGACCCAGCCGTTGTAGTTTGCGAAACTTGGCCCGATAGCTCAAGTGTTCTCCTCCCCCTTGCCGAACAACCAATTCTGGATCTAAAACCTGTTCCAACTCTCCCGGATTATCGATAAAATCCAGAATAGTGGCCTTGATCTCAGCTATTGCTGAAGACTCAACTAAATTCCTGACAATGAAATATCCGTCTCGTTGATATAGTTGCTGTTGTTCCACTGTGATCATCGATTACCTTTCCTCTCCGGTAGTTTTATCCCATATGCTTAGTTCTCAAATTTGATTTGAGACCAAACTGTTGCTAATTTCCCACCGGCATCAACAGCCATACTGGAACCATCTGAGTCAAATATTTCTACATTGTCGATCAACACCTTAGTTTTCCAGATTCGTAGACCGAACCCACCTTTGGCGTAGAGGGCCTTGTTATATCCGCAGACCTCCTCATCGTTGACGTAGACGGCAATCGACTTTCCTTTGGCAGTGACGGCATAATCGACCCATTTATTAAGGGGAATCTCCACTTTAGCATTGGCTGCAATCGGCCATCCATTCCCACGTTCAAAAACATTAACAATGTTATTGGGTGGATTTTGGCCGCAGCAATTCCGCTTATTGGCCGCTTCAGCACATATGTATTGTTGTGGTGTTGGCGCACGAACAATAATGCCAACGGCCGCAAAATTAGCAGTCTCTTCGATGATGCGGAAACGAATTTTCATGGTATAATCACTCATATCCTCGTTACCGTCGATAAACAGCGCATCGGCTAGAGCTCCACCCGCATTACGTGTGTCAAAAGTTAAAGCCTTATTATTGGGATTACCCACTTCCTTCTCAACCTTTATAGTTTCCAGTTTAGGCCATTCTAGTGGTTTCCAATCCCCTTTGGTGCCGTCAAAGTCATCGTAGTACAGAGTTTTACCCTCGACATTAACTGCTACTAACAGTAGCAACAAAACACACGGTAGGTGCAAAACGTATTTTACCATTATCAATCTCCTATTTGACCTGTTTCGAATTTACACATGCTGAACTGGCAGTATACCACACTTAACCTAGAAAATTATTAAAGGTTACAACTGCATTTTAAAACAAGGGTAAAGTCGTAAAAGAGCCACTAAACATAACACCTTTCAAGTGGTTTAAGAATGAGTTTTTTCTGCCAT
>JASMLX010000202.1 GCA_030748495.1 Candidatus Poribacteria bacterium
TAAAGACCTGTTTTCGAAAGCTTGTTTCATCTGCCATACCCTATTATGGCATTATTATATGGATTTAGCTATATCTCTAGTCCCGGCTCCAGCTTTTGAGTAGAGCGACGGCTGCCATTATGGAACCATCCTAATCCCTCGCTGTTCCGTCCGCTCTTTCTGAGACAGGTGGCATCAATTAGGATCGCTGGCTTCAGTCGTTTAGGCTTATCTAGCACTGGTTGAGGATGATTTATAATCCCTTGATGCTTATCCGGAAGGCGGAGGTTAAAGTTCAAACAGCCAAACTCTTGGCATGCCCATCGGCGGAGTCGCTTTGGCCTTCCGGCTCCATATCTGGAGAGGTTACGCCTCGTGGCTTTCCCGTTGAAGCAGATCAACGCGCGGAGAAGGGCCAAGATTGCCTTCTGTTGTGGCTGGAATACATCTGTCATCTGTGCCAGAATTTCTGAGACGTAAGTGCATGAGAGGATCCCGTGTTTGGTGTTAGTTTAGCGACAACCAAAATAACGAATCTCCTCTTCTGTTTCTAGAGTTAACTCTAGGTCGTGTCGTCTCAGATTTGCTTAACCACTTACCTGACAAGAAAACTGTCCACCTCATTGATCTAACGTTAAAAGAAGTAAGAAATTCCAAGAGGCTATCGTAGAATTTGAGTAGACAGATGATCAAAGGATCAGAGACTGTTCATAAACTCGGCTCGAGTGGCGTTATCCTCGCGAAAAGCACCCAGCATCACGTTGGTAATGGTACTGGAGTGCTGTTTTTCTACTCCACGAATCATCATACACATATGTTGCGCCTCCATCACCACGGCCACGCCTCTCGGACTCAGAACTTCGTTCACAATTTGTGCAATCTGATAGGTTAGACGTTCCTGAATCTGTAACCGTCGAGCGAAAGCATCCACTAGACGAGGAATCTTACTGAGACCAATAATCTTCTTGTTGGGTAGGTAACCCACGTGGCATTTGCCGAAAAAAGGCAAAATATGGTGTTCGCATAGACTATAGAACTCGATGTCCTTAACAGTTATCATATCGTCATATTGCTCATCAAAGATAGCCTCGTTGACGATTTCCTGAATATCTTGCTGGTATCCTTGTGTAAGATATTGTATGGCTAGGGTAGCACGAGTTGGTGTTTTGGCAAGTCCCTGGCGCTCAGGATCTTCACCGATGTGTTTGATCAGGTTGCGAATGTGCTCTTGGATGACTTCGTCAACTGCGCCCGAATCTTCCTCATAATTATAGGATACCATTAGATCTTAATTCCCATAGTAGTCAAAGAAGCTTTTTGGTGTCTCTCTTAATCGGAGACGATAGAGTTGCAGCGATCTCCTAGGATCCAACGAGTGAATGTCCGATTCGAGCAGATCCCATAGAACTTGGACGAAATTCTCCGAAGTCGGATTCAGGCTCTGGAATTCAACCGTATCTAGATTGAGATGCCTATGGTCAAAACGCCCGTAGACTTGTTTATCTACGATCCGATCCAGATCATCTACTTTAACCACCATGCCGGTACGGGAATCAACCTCTCCAGAGATAGTGACCTCTAAGACATAGTTGTGTCCATGTCCATTTGGATTGTTGCATTTACCAAAGGTCTCCGAATTTTCCTGATCGCTCAGTTCAAAACTGTGCAATCGGTGGGCGGCACTGAATTCATAAGTGCGCGTCAAGTGAACCATCTGTTCAGCTCCATAGTACACGGTGTATAGCCTCTCATCTTCATCCAATCTCAACTCAGCTATTTCTACCTTTTTTAGACGCCGGTTGATAGCTTGCCAGACTTGCATAACGATATTTTCGGGAGTCGGTTGCAAGTGTGGGTCGACAGAAAAAACAGGATGTTGGAGATTAATCAGTTTATGGTCGTAGTGCTGATCGACATAACCCCGGATCGTATCATCTAACTGCTTGATATTCAGTACCATTCCATTTACAGGATTAACATTACCTTTGACGGTGAGGTACAGAGCATAGTTATGCCCATGCCCATTTGGATTGGCCTTATGGCCAAAAAGCTGGTAGTTTTCTTGATCGTTTAGTTCAGGAATACGGTAAAAGTGCGAAGCCTCAAAGGCAATGTAGCGGGTAAGGAAGTACATGAAATCAGCGCTAAGTCCCCGAGTCCACTGGAAGGCTTAGCACCTTTATCAGTTACTTTAGGATTGCAAGACAGAATTTGGCGAAGTTACAGCTCCCGCTTCATCAAGTAGAAGTCGATTTTCTCGTGATCGCTATTAAGTCGTTCCACAACTTCGTCCTCCGTTTTTGGCGGTGGAACAATCACTTTGTCACCCTGATTCCAGTTAACTGGCGTAGCGCACGCATGTTCATCAGAAGTTTGAAGCGAGTCGATCAAGCGCAGGACCTCGTCTATATTTCGCCCATTGGCCAGTGGGTAGTATATCAACGCCCGAATCTTTCTGGCCGGATCGATGACAAAGACCGCACGAACCGTCGCGGTTGAACTTTCGCCCGGATGGATTAGGCCGTACTTGCTGGCAACCGCCATATCCAGATCCGCAATCAGTGGGTAAGGGATTGGGATTTTCAAGTTTTGATTGATATTCTGTGTCCAGGCTAAATGTGCATGAATGCTGTCAATGCTGAGACCGATTAACTTTACACCTCGGTTTTCAAATTCACCGTTCCTTCGGGCAAATTCGGTCAATTCGGTGGTGCAGACCGGGGTAAAGTCAGCAGGGTGAGAGAACAAGATTACCCAGTCGCCGCCCTGCCATTCGCTAAACGTAATTTCTCCGTGTGTCGTCACTGCACCGAAATCTGGCGCATCATCTCCAATTCTCGGTATTGGATTTCCAATTCTCGGTATTGGATTACCCATCTTAAACTCCTCTGCTTAATCTTAATTATAGTAATAGAAGTATGTACGACCGGCCGTAAATTATCACATCCTCGGAGGATTGTCAAGATGATCTTTCCGACCATTATTTCTTGATTGCCAGGGAGATTAAGGTGTCAACAGAAACCTAGCTATTACTAGAACCTGTACATTTAAATCTATATTAGTTTCGGACTACTCAGGTTGATTCGACTGTATTGACCTACTTTCACTCAGTTTGTTACAATCGTTCCGATAGTTGTATCTCCATACGGTAACAGGGAGACCCGAGATGACATTTAAACTGACCAAAGGGGCCTTGATACTCGGTTTTTTAGCTGGATTCATCTGGAATCTACTGGGAGAGGTTTCCACCATACTAATAATGGGATTTCCACCTGTTGAAAAAATTATCCGGCAGAATGGGTGGGTTGAAAATTTGGTAGGTCTAACCAAGATACCGCTCATCACCCTCTATATTTTCATTGTGACCAAGATCTATGGTCGGTTGTACAACCACGTCGAACTTCCTCCTAACAATCAGTATACGCCTTGGCTTGTAATTATCGTTGCTGCCATTCCAGGTTTGTACTTAGGAGCAATTATCCCGCACTCATTTTTCTAATTTTGTCTGCAAACTTTTAGACTAGGAAATGAAGGTGGATAAACGGCTCTAGCTAGGATCTAATTTTTAGAATTGGGAATTAATTAACGTCGTAGTGCTGCTTGTGACCGCATCTCTTCTTGTAGAAGGGCGATGTACATTTTGGCCTCCTCGGCTTTGTAGCTGTTTTTAGCCGTAACCGCTTGAAAAGCTGCTAATGCCTGACTTGGATGACCTAACTTTCGATGGCAGATGCCGAGCCAGAAATAAGCATTTCCAATTACATAACGGTGAGTCAACTTAGAGGCAGTAATCGACTCCATTACCGGGAGGGCAGATGTATATTTCCCTTTGAGGGCTAACTGTTTAGAAGCATAATTGTATTGGGACACTAACTCATCGACCGTTTTCGGAATGGTCATTTCCAGACTTTCACCGCTAGTTTCTTTCCTTGGGGCGGTTTTGCTAATCGTTTGATCCACAGGTAGTGTCGTTTGACTTAGGGGGACTGGCTGACTTGGTGCCGTATTAGCAACCTCTTGAGAGGTATTCAGAATTCCAACTTTGCTTCGTAGGAGGGCGATCACTCGGTCCCTCAAAAACTGTATCTGGCTATTTAAATCCTTGATTCGTTCGTCCTTCTCCGTCAGCAGTGGGCTTTGGTCGCCGTTACTACTAGTTTGAATTTGGTCAAACTGTTGGTATAGCCAGTACCCTCCCCCACCCATTACACCTAAAACCATTATAAAGCCAAGAATTAGAAAAAAGCTCTGCGCTCGCTCCATGAACGGTTTGGGAGTTGAGGCCTCTAAACACCTCATGGCAACCAGATCAAGTGGGTCAATACGGAGCGCATCTTCCCAACACCCACGGGCTTTATCAGCTTTGCCCAAGTGCATATAGACTTTGCCTAACAGATTATAAGCATTCACATATCTTGGATCATAGGTAATCGCGTCTAAAAGCGGGTACACAGCTTCACGATACCTCTCTTGTTTTGCAAAGTTTAGGCCTTCATTATAAAATGAAACGACTTCGCCCGGATCCAAGTCTTCAGATTCAACCTTCGTAAACTGCCAACGATACTCAGGGTGTGCCTTTCTCATGTGTCTTAGGCGAGCGCAGATTTTACAACTACATACGGTTGGATGTCCTTCCACTGTTTTCTCTACGCTATTTAGATTCTGCATTTTTACCTCCAAAACAGATACAGACTATGTTTCGTCTTTCTGCCTAAGCTTTACCGGGGGCGGTTCCATTTTTTATTATTAGGCAAAAGTTTGGGATCACCGTGCGAATCAACATCAATGACACAACGAAATCCTCTATGGTTCATGGTACTATTCGGATAGCCAGACTCCCGACATGAAACCCTCAGGTAATAGGCATCATTTACCCAAGCGCCACCGCGTAGAACTCTGTTTGTATCCACCTGCTTGAAATTATAGATTACATCTTTAGCATCTTCATGTCCCGCAATTGGACACCGCTTCGGACTCTTGGTGTAAAAACGCTCTTCGTATGCATCCAAACACCATTCCCAGATATTTCCGACTATATCCAGTAAACCGTAGCGGTTGGTACGAGAATTGCCAACCGGCTGGATTCCATCTTTGCCTGTATCGCTATAAAAGCTGGCATCTTCAGGGGTGATCTCATCTTGCCAAGGATACCGTTTGCCTACCAGTCCACCGCGTGCGGCATACTCCCATTCGGCTTCTGTCGGTAAGCGCTTCCCTGCCCATTGTGCATATTCTATGGCATCAAACCAATCGACCATTACCATCGGGTGATCCGGGGTTGCGGCAAACTCGGTTACCTTATCCCAATATTGGTTCATAGTCAGGGAATCCCCCCACCATCCTTCAAACTTCATTGGTCGGGTTTTATATTTTGTAGCCTCCATAAATTTTTTGAACCGTCCAACTGAAACAGGGTGAATATCCATGAAAAAGGCATCTAGTTGAACGGTGTGAATTGGTAACTCTGATGGTTCACCTTCATTAAAATGATCTCCCATTAGGAATTCACCCGCCGGTAACAAAACAGCTTCGGCTCCGTCCGTTTTCCATACCCGCTTATCTAGCTCTACTTCAGTAGAAGTGATCGCTATTTGTGACTCCGAAACTGATTCAGTGTCGGCTGCACAACGAAAACCATGATGTGGATTAGGAGCATTTGGATTCCCTCGATTGCGTTTTGCTACTTGAAGGTCAGTAACTTCGTCAGTCCAAGATCCGCCTCTTAAAACCCGTAATTTTCCATTGGCAGGTCCGTTTGGATTCTTCTCTGAGGCCTTTTGGTAGTAGTTAGTACCGTACCAATCTCCGCACCATTCACACACATTACCAGCGGTATCGTACAGGCCGTATGCATTGGGAGCAAAACTCTTAACAGGTGAAGTTTGTTGATCCCATGTATCCAATCCACCTGTGCCCTGATAGTTAGCATCATCATGGCTGACACGGTTACCAACAGGAAATCTTTGGCCGACCAATCCGCCACGTGCGGCATATTCCCACTCTGCTTCTGTTGGCAAGCGTTTTCCTACCCATTTGGCATAGCGAACCGCATCGTACCAACTGACGTAAACCATTGGATGTGAATCATCAGGCGAATGTTTCTCTACTTCATCCCAGCGAGTGAACTTATATTTTGTGACTTTAACAAAGTTCCGAAACTGCCTTACGGTTACAGGATGAACGTCCATGTAAAAGTCGCTTAGTTCAACCTTATGAACCTGAGCATCATTCTGCTCGTTAAAGTGATCTCCCATCTCGAAACTTCCAGACGGAATTAATGCCATTTGGCTGTCGTCTTGTTCCCAAGAAATTTTTTGAGTTTCAGTTTTCATTGGTCAGTGTACCTTTGGCTAAAACTTGGGGATGAAAGAAAAACATCTTCTAGAATCCTAATAGATTACGACATAATCGGGAAAATTTCAAGGTTTATATGATAGACTTAGCAAGAGTTTACAATGCAGTTAAATGCGTGTAAATGTAGGATTAATGCGACTTTAAGCCGCAAAAAAGAGTCTCACCTAACTGATAAGCTTCTAATGAGACCGATCGCACCTTTCGTCATCATGCCAACTATTTCCGCAATCGCCACTACCGATGCTAACACTCATCAGAGTAGTGTTCTGGAGTCATTACAGGCTTATGTTTCTGAAACCGTTAAAGAGTTTGATCAAATTTCAGCCGAGCGACGATCGATATTGAATCAAGTCGCAAGTGAAATGCGATCAAACAAGGCATTTTCGTCTCAACTGACTTTCATTTGCACCCATAACTCTAGAAGAAGCCACCTATCTCAGGTGTGGGCGCAAACGGCCGCAACCTACTATGGATTGGAAGAAATTCAAACTTTTTCGGGTGGTACTGAATCGACGGCTTGTAACATCCGAACAGTCAGAGCCATGCGTCGCGCTGGCTACTTAATAGTGGATTCGACGGGCGGGAAAAATCCAACTTACCTTATCCAGTATGCAGAGAATCGACCGCTCATTAAGGTGTTCTCGAAGGTTTATAACACCACTGGTAACCCGACCGAAGACTTTATTGCCTTGATGTGTTGCGATCAAGCTGATGAAGAGTGTCCGGTTGTCTATGGGGCTGATCGACGATTCGCAATCCACTACACCGACCCCAAGGTCTCAGATGGTACGGCAAAAGAAACAACTGTCTACGATAAGCGTTGTCGTCAAATCGCCAGAGAGATGTTTTGTCTGATGTCTCAAGTTGCGAAATCTAAATAGAATCCAACCTCCTTGATTGAGCGAAGACAGGCTAACGGAAAAATCGAGGATCTACACCATCCAGAGAGGTGTGATGGAAGGGCGAGAATTTATGGCTGAAAAGATACTCTTAGATCCACATGGACGAGGCTTGGAAAGCATCTTTGATCTGGCAGATCTGAAAAAATTGCGCTCCTTAGGTGAGATTATTTGGGGCAAAGATCAACCGATGCCCGAAGCAGGATGGTCTCCCTTAAGGAAGGAGATCTCCATTATTATCACAGGGAATTGGCGCTATGGTGAGGTGTCTCAATTTCCCAACCTAAGAGCGATTTTGGAGGTCAGTGGCGGCTTTCCTTCTCCCAATCAATTAGATTATACTGACTGCTTTACCCGTAGCATTCGAGTGATGAGTTGTGCGCCCGCTTTTGGGCCGGTTGTAGCCGAAATGGCCCTCGGTCTTGCTATTGCTACGGCCCGCCAGATTGTCTGGAACGAGGCTGCTTTCCGGCGTGGAGAGGCCAATTGGAGTCACCAAAACTTTGGCGGGACCTTTACTCTGTACGATAAGCCAGCGGGATTCATTGGCTTTGGTGGGTTAGCCAGATCACTGAAGCCATTACTGGAACCGTTTCGAGCCTCGATCCAAGTTTACGATCCTTGGTTGACGGATAGTTACTTAGAACAACAAGGAGTTGTCCCTGTAGACCTGGAAACCTTGTTAAAAACATCTCGCTTTATCTATGTACTAGCTGTTCCGACTAGATCTAATCGAGCCCTGCTCAATCGGCAGAAATTGAGCCTGATTTCCAAAGACGCAATCTTTCTTTTAATGAGCCGCTCACACGTAGTCGATTTTGAGGCCTTAACAGAATTGCTGGCGGCAGGTCGCTTCCAAGCGGGTATCGACGTCTTCCCCCAAGAACCGTTGCCTTTAGACCATCCTATCCGAACTTTACCGAATGTGGTACTTTCCTCCCATCGAGCTGGCGCAATTGGAGAGGGATTATTGAATATCGGACGGTTAGTGACGAGGGACGTAGAAGCCTTAGTTTCTGGTAAAGCGCCACAGGAGATGCAGCAAGTGCAACCGGAGTATATTCGTGCTCGTGGTTAAGCTGAAACAGATCTAGTATCGATTTTTGATAGTTTGAATCACGTTGGTAGTCGACTTACCGGGAATGTTTAGACCGACCACGACCTGCCCCCCATTTTCCTCTACTACCTGCCGTTCGGTGACCTGTTCAAGGGTATAGTCGCCACCCTTGACGTGGACGTCGGGTTTAAGAGCCGACAGAAGAAAGATTGGATCCAGTTCTGGAAAGATAGTAACATAATCGACACAAGCGAAGCCTGCTAGCATCTCCGCACGTTCCATCTCAGGAACCAGTGGTCGGGTTTCACCTTTCAACTGTTTAACCGAGATGTCGCTATTGACACCTACCACCAACAAATCACCTAATTCCCTAGCTGCTTGCAGGTAGCGCAAATGACCAACATGAAGTAGGTCAAAACAGCCGTTAGTGGTCACCACCACCCTTTGCCGTGCTCTCTCCTGCTTTAGAATCTGGATCAAC
>JASMLX010000203.1 GCA_030748495.1 Candidatus Poribacteria bacterium
TAAGCCGGTGACCAAATCGACTAGATTAGTTCCATCCAGATTGGCACTCCGTATCGCATTTTCACCACTGTTATTTCCCGCCCAATAAATTTGATCACCATAAATAGTTATTTCGAAAACATCAGCTAAGCCGGTGACCAAATCGACTAGATTAGTTCCATCCAGATTAGCACTCCGTATCGCATTTTCACCACTGTTATTTCCCGCCCAATAAATTTGATCACCATAAATAGTTATACCGTAAATACCATCTGAGCCGGTGACCAAGTTACTGGAGATAGACTGGCCATCAACCCCTCCACCCAAATAAAAGACAGTTGGTGCGCTAGCCTGTGGGTGGGTCGTTATCCACAGGTTGACACCGTCGGGAATGGTAGCTGGATCTGGTGGGTTCGTCGGTGTACCATCAAAAGTGGCTCTATCACCCATCTGGGGGATGTTCTCTACGGTGACAGTAGCTCCAGCAGCATTAGACCAGTTACCAGGATTTTGCCAATCGCCACTCGCAGCACCTGTCCAGATTAAATCATCGGCATGTAGAGGGTGACTAACAAACAGCAAAAGAAGACCGGAAGAGAGGACAAGAAGGTGTTGAATCAATTTCATAGAGCGGTCGTTAGTTTGGCTTGATAACGTTTTCGGTTTGTCGTTTCGGGTAAGCACTTCGTTAATCTCCTTTCATTTTGCAATAAATCATTCAGCAGGGGGTCGATGGCCACTTCTGTGCATTAAAAAATAGTATCCGAATTGTACTACAGAGTGTTTGAAAAAGTATCCACAAAATTGTTAGCAGATTGTTAAGGGTGTTAGCCCTTAGGGCTTGTATGTGTAATGCTTCTACTCTTAGTAGAATATCAGTTTCTACTGATATTTTGACATCTGTTGAAAAATGGGAATCGAGGTTACAAAAACGGATATGACTCCACTTTTAACAACCTAAACAAGTTCCAATTATTTTTTCTAGGTTTAGTGTGGCTGACATTACACCATACGACTGTAGTTAATATGTTACCAGCAAAGATAATGCCGGTTATTCCAGTGGATGAACCTGATCTAATGATATTTATTCTGAGTCCAGGAGATCAGAATAAATATCCGGTATAACCAATTGATCCGCCTAATAAGCCGGCTAAAGCTGGATTGGATCGAGATGGGCTTTGCTTGAGCCTGAGACAGAAGTTATACCGCACGGCCTTAGCGGCTACAGTTCGAGCCCGAAGGCCAGAGATCCAGTTAGAAGTTTTCTGTCGAGTCTAAAGGTGCTGTGCGGTTTGTCGTGACAGCTTCAACGATTTAATGAATCAAGACCAGCCAATCTCTGGGCCACTTCGGTTATGGAGGCCGAGCCTTTTTCGGAGAATAGACGACCGTAGCACCATAGACCGTTGCTTATCACTGACTGCTTTTGTCGGTTCAACTGCGGTGAGAGGGTAAGTTGGGAAAGAACAGAGTAAGCTGTTACCAGGCCAAGAGGTAAAAAACCTTGGGGCTACGAAACCGACTCCACGGATTAAAATCGAGAATCGAGAAGGGAATGGCTTGGTGGTGAGTTAATTTCCTATTTGGGGCCCCTTCCGCACTGAGCATGTCCAGTGCGGAAGAAGTGGATCCGTAGCTAAAACCCAGGCAACTTTAATTGATGACTTCTATGGCACAGACGGCATCTTCGCCCGGTCTATTTATGACAGTCCCTTTAAGCCTAGGATCATCGACGAGCGACGGACCAACTGATTTGCCTAATATCTGCGCCGTTTAGGTCGAAAAAATCGCACCTTAAAATGCTGAATTGGAAAAATCTGACCTAGATGCATCTGTTTATTCTCTTGTTGATCTTGCATCTGGCCCCGTTATGGTTTTTTACTTTTTTCCCTCTCAAGACAGTCCCAGTCACATCTACAATGCCTTGGTGCTCAAGGAATATCACCCACACCAAAATTACAAAATACGCGATGTCTGGAAGCTAAATATCACCATCTTCCCCACTGACTGTCACACATTACGTTGGCACTGCTTCTCCATATTTTCCTGCCTATCTTGGGAAAAAATATTTGGCGAGGTTACACGTTCACCCCATCAACAACATCAAGGCAACAAAAAGATAGGGCTACAGGCTCGAGATTTCGTTTGGGATATGGATGACGCCGCTTTCAAAATAGATTTGCCCAACGGTACTTATGCGGCGACCAATTATTTCTGCTCCACTGATGGGGTCGTACACGAGGTTAATTTGCTGGCTAACGGGAAGCAGATGATCAAGAAACTGATCGTTGCTACTGGAAATGAGATCACCGAACGCACACATGCCGTCATGGTGACAAAGAAACATTTAACGCCAATGATTTACACTACTAAGAGACGAGTTAGCCCAGAGGGGATGCAAAACCGCTGGCTTTGGAACGGTTGCCGTGTAGAACAGTTGTCAGTAACCGAAGACAAAAGTGAAAATGACACTCAAAGCCACACAGGTCGGGAGAAATGGTTAATGCCTATCCTCGGCCTGATCTTGTGGTACATAGCTAACGACACGACGCGCGTGCGCAATATCCACCCACCGATTGGCGTTATCCGACATACCGTAGAAAATATCGAATCGAACCTCATCTGACGCATCAATGCAGCACCGGGTCAACGAGACGATGTCTCGCTGGCTACACCAGATATCGCCAGCCTCGAGCCTCGGTGGACGGTCCTCCTTAACAACCCATCCGATCCGAATGCACAGACACGAAAGATCGTGCGCATCAGCATACGTTCGGGCCAAGGCTTCACCCCATACTTTACTCGAAGCATAGATATTCATCGGACGAGTCGGCATCGTGTGTTCAACGATAGGTTTTTCACCATCGTATTCTCCGCGAGCGACCTTCGAGTACGGCTCTTCCTGGCGGTATCCAGACGACACTTGAATCGAACTGGCAAAGATGATTCGCTTCACGCCGGCTTGCCGACACGCCTCAAAGGCGTTATAACCGCCGATGAGATTACTCTTCAATACACTTTCCCATCCTGCTTGTCCACTTGGATCTGCCGCCATGTGTACGACCACATCCATTCCGGAAAAAGCCTCGACAACGCTGTCTAAATCAGACAGGTCATTGAGTTTGAATTTATCGTCGGGTATGTTTAACACACGCTCTGGCGCGACACGGTCTGAATCCTGCCGTCGGCGAGCGAGTCCGTAAACATCGTATTGATTTGGAAACTGTGTGAGGTGGTTGTAAATCGCACCGGCAATTAAGCCGTAAACCCCTGTAACCATGACTTTCTTTTGTGCCATCGTTCTTTCCTTCCTTTACATTTATTATTGTTTTCTCGGGCGGTGAACAGCAGGTCGTCCTCTTACTTATCACCGATAAAACACCGTTGCGAATTCGACACCACCGTTCCGCTGAGCAGACGGAAACAGTACAATCTGTAGCGGAATCTGAGTCTGTTTCCAACCTTTCATATCACGCCACCTGCAGTCGAAAAAGCGAATCTGAACGTCATCTATAGATTTGTTGTCGATCTCCAAGCCAAATTTCTCTACGTTTTCGATCGTATCACCGGGGAACTCAATAAGTCCATCCACTCACTCTGCCTTTTCGTACATCTACCACCCGGATTTCTCCATCCTCGTCGATGAACGTATACCGTTCTCAAACCGGCCCACCAGATCTTTCGGCGGGCGGATACCGGCCGCTTTTGGACGATAGGCATCCGTTGCGTGGGAACCGAGGAAGAGGTGAATACTGTTGTTACGTATGTTTGTCCTCGAAAACGAGTCTCATACAACAATATTCTGCAACTGATACGGTTAAATAGGTCTAGTTCAAGGTTACAAGGCTAATACCCGTTGAAGGGGTCGTCTTTCATGTATTTCTGAATATCGACTGTTCAATTCGAAGGCCAACTACGCTGACAACGTTGATTCCTTGGTGGAAATGGTTATTACAGACGACCTTTCGTATTAGGAAGGACTAACTTCCTTTCTTATTTTTAATCGTCCAGTATCAATATAGGAGAACTCCAGGCCCACTGATCATTCTTCTGCCGTACCCGGATGTAGTAGGTGTCACCACCAGGTTCTGATTGGGTCACAGTATCGGTGAATTGGCAGTGCCAATTGAATTCCCAGGCTTCTGGTGCACGATTAAAGCGAAAACCGGCCGTTCCGATCTTTCCCAACCGATCAGCCTTTGCCCCTACCAATAGGCGCGACAACGGAATGTTGACCTGTCGGCCATTGATTGTAGACCTGACCTCTGCTTGGCGGGGCATTATAACCTCCAGGCAGATTCCCTGGGACGCGTTAGTTGAATTATTTGGATTGCCGAATGTTGATGTGGTCAACTGAACCCTATTCAACCCGTTTGCTTGCCAGTGAGAAAGGTAGTGTTCCCGGGACAGGCTAGCATCCGCTTCTGGAGGGGCAACGACCTCTGAACCTCGAAATCTGGGTTCGACGGCGAGAATCTCCCCTTCTGAAATGCCGAAATCGATTTCCCAGTCTGTTCTGACCTTTCGTTCTCCCCAACCCACCTCCAAGTAAAGTTTGGTATGGACTGAAGAGGTGATAGACGCCGAGGTCGAACGCTGCTCATCCTCGGAAAAACGACGAAGCAGTCGTCCATTTTTAATGATATCTATGCAGTCAATAGCTGCTCCTCCGCTGACAAAAAGTTCAATGTCTCGCTGAAGGGTAAAGCTGAGACTAGATCCCATCATCTGGTCATTGAGCGTGAACTGCAGGGCAATTCTGTCACCCGTTAGAGCATAGGTTCGACGCTGGCAGATAGCATCCCAGATTGAGTGACGAGTTCGGGCTGTTGCCCAAACCGCAGTTCGTCCATGGCCATAGCTGCCCGGATGTGCGCTGTGATGATCGGTTGAACCAACGACTCCGAAAAGGTGTTTCCGGGCGAGTCCGCAAGCCATGGTACTTTCGTAATCAGAGGCTCCCATAACGTGTAAAAAAGGGCGTGTGTTTTCGTTTTCTTCACTGCAACCGTGCATGGACACAATCTCGACGATGGGCGAAATATCAGCGTCGTAGGTGTCCCAGTTAATACCGCGTTGCCCACGCAAGTAGCCGATATGATGCGGCAGGGCGATTACACCAACCCCTGTAGATCTTAGCTGACGAATCTTCCGTTCCAGTTCGGTTAGATCCTCGACCTCCAGAATATCGCCGCTAGCACCGTTGTAAATAACAGCCCGGTCACCATCAGCAGAGGAGTGCATCTCAAAACCCAGAAAGGTGACAAACTCTCCATCCTGATGAAAACGCGCCATTGTCTTTTGCACTTGAGGCCACAATCGACGAAGCTTAGCGAACCCTTCCAGGTGGAAGTCGATGATATACTGCACCTCCGGGTCGGGTTCTGGCATATCGGGCCATAAGGCGTGACCGGTCACTGAGCAAAAATCGAGCTGCTCCTTAGCATTTTGTAATGCCTCTTCCAAACTGCCGTGGCCGTAAGAAATGCCACAGTGGTTGTGCAGGTCGCCATAAAAGACATTCAGATCCTGATAAGGGCCTCTTTGAATCTTAACTGCGGTATGTTGAAGGATAGGGGTGAAAGGGGTCATTCAGCCTCCTGATGGTGTCCTGGGGTTATCCCAGGATTGTTGTGCACAAAGGAGTCGGATTTTGTAATATTTTGTAACACCAAGTCGTGAAACAATAACCAACCGACAGTAGACGGCGATGAAGACCGGACCAGACATAGAACATATGTATTTTAAAACCCTAGTTGCCAGAAATATCAGCAACAGGGAGCCAAAAACCTGGTCCTGGGTAAAACCGGTGGCAAAGATCAAATCCGCTATCTTAGGTACACAGAGTGTCAACTGTAATTTTCAGCACGCAAAGGGAGCGTTTTGTTCAACCGCCAAATTCGAGCATCCAAGGTGGCTTCCATCACCAATCCTACCAACTACGACAATGGTATGATTGACACTGTTGAGTTAACGTCTATTTGCAAAGATAGGGTTTCAGGTTTGATTGGGAAGCGGCAAAGTCGGTGAGGGGTTGTAAAACCAGAACCGATAGAATATACAAGTTTCGGCGGTGGAATTGGATGAGAAGTGGGCGTTTAGCCCAAAAATAGGAGCCTGTTCAACCCCATGACAAGAGGAATCAAGGGGGAAATTTACTCCTAGTATCCCGGTTGCTGCGAGAAGCAGCGAAGGTCATATTGACTGCGCCGTGGCCAAAAGGTCTCTACTTCCAGCTTTTTTACCGATGGAGAAGCCGCTGACGAGGAAGCAATTCAGCCCTCATTTGGACAAACATCGTATTTCTCCAGACCAACTCGCCAAATGCGATGAAACACACCTGCTTTCGGTCACTCCTGAAAGCGATCATCAACTGTACTTAGCGCACCCAAGCGATGTGGAAGTGCTTTCCACTGACAACCGTTGCCTAGGATGTAGAATCTGGTATCCATTGCTTTCGGTTGCTCATTCGTGGACGACCAGCTTTGGGTTTGGCCTTCTCTGGTGGCAGTAATGGCTCTATCTCGGCCCAAAGCACATCTAGTATCTTGTCTGACTCATTTACATCTGTATTTACATCCTTATTTGCCATTGTTTGCCCTCCATCTCTTGGATAGCCTGCAATGGATATTATCTCACAAAATCAGGTTTTCGGATAGGCTCTTAATACCCACCTGATTACCCCCTACACCAGTTATCTTTTGCACAGGTTTCAGTGAGACTTTTAATAGCGTGAAACTTTTTCTTCAAAATAATCATCTTGGTCGTCTAGCAGCCCAACGTCAGCAATTAACCCCGATGCGTTGTCGGTCGCTGATATCGCGTCTACAAACCGTCTTTGTGCTTGATTGGCAGATTCGTCCAAGCCTTGATCTTGGGAATGAACCATACCGACCCTCTATCCATTCCGCCACAATCTGTTTATGGGGCCACTATGCAGAACCATGTCACATCAGTGTTGGCTTAGCAAATGTAAATTTATTCTTCAAATAGCCGACCTTGCAACAGTTTTTGCCCCTCTTTGACCGCTTGATCCATGGCTTGCTGAGCATTAGCTTCCCCAGTCCACATTAAGCTGAAGGCCGGAGTAACCGCTTCATCCATAATTTGGCCATAGTTTCTTAACCAATAGACTGGTGCTTGGCGGGGAGTGTGGTTGATGGTGTAATCAACTAGAACACCTCTGGCCTCGGCTGGATAAACCCCAGGTCTACCATTTAACCACCGACTAATTCTGGCTGGCTCGGTGTAATCTTCAACATGCAATGGCATCCAGAGACCATTACCGAATAGATCATTGCTGGCTGTATCTCCCAGGGCTTTGAATAATTGGAAGGCCTCCTCTTGGTGTTCGGAACTGGTGAAAATGCCTAAAGGACAGCCACACATGATAGTGGTTGGTTGCTTAAAATAGGGCAACACTCCCATGCCCCAATCAAAGCCCATTTGGTTCAGGTCCAAAATCTTCCAATGTCCGGTAATGTCCATGGCGACCTTACCTGTTTGCAACATGAAAGAGGAAGAAGGCATCGATTGTAACGTGGAAGGGGTGGGCGCTACATGATACCGATAGACCAAATCCTGCATTTTCTGCAGGGCATCGACAGCCGCTGGTCGATTGAGTAGCAATTTATGGCCATCGTCGCTGGCCATTTGGCCACCATTGCTATAAATAAATGGTAACGCGAAGAACATCGCTTGAGGAAAAGCCACCGCATAAGTGGTAATATATTCCGCTTCAAAATTGGGGTTGGTGGCATCATAACCATTCCGGTCTCTAGTTAGCTTTTGACAGACAGCGACAAATTCTTCCCAGGACCAAGCCTTTTCAGCGGTGGCCGGTGGATAAGCCAAACCCGCCTGATCAAATACTTGCTTATTGTAGTAAAGAATAATGATTTCGTTGCCGCAATTGGCGCCAACAACTTTATCTTGGACTTTATAATAGATCTGTGGCATCCGATTACTGGCTTCTGGGTCGTTCTGAAAATGATCGGATAAGTCTATCAACCAACCGGCGCTGGCCCACTTTGAAATCATGGGATCAGGAATATAGGCGATATCAGGTGCAGTGCCAGCGGCCACCATAGTTAATAACTTGGTTGTATAATTTGAGTTCGGAATATGCTGAGGACGGACTCGGATCTTGGGATGCTGTTGATTGAATTTTTGGACTACTTTTTCAACAGCTTTGCGTTCAAAAGGAGAGCCCCAATAAGTAAATACCAATTCGACCGGTTTAGCGTCTAGTCGAGAGCCGACGAGGATCAAAATAGCTACTAGAATTAGGCGGATCATGCGTGTCATGGGCTGAATTAGTTGTTGAGCGATCATCGTTGGTGGGAATTCCTCAATAGCATACTTATACAATTAAACTTAAATTATACTCTGATGTTACGCATGAAGCAAATGCGGGATATGAAAAAATGGAGAGCCTCATAGATTGTAGGGGAGAAATGGAGACCATCTCTGACCGGAAAATTATTGGATTTAGACACCGACTATTTGATCCGCAGCAATCACTATCGAACCGCCACAGGTTAAGCGGATATTTTAGAGGGGAAGTTAGTCCTGATCAGGTTACTCGGTTTCTATCTAAATCAGACTAGACCTCTAAAGAGTTGTGGAGATTTATGAAGCCAACTGTACCAAAGATAGAGGAAGATGATGATGGA
>JASMLX010000204.1 GCA_030748495.1 Candidatus Poribacteria bacterium
GACCGAGGCTATCAGTTTACCTGCCCAAATCTCTAGTTTTGACAACAGAGTTAGATGGAGCAAGCTATTTCCCTCCCAGCTTGTAAGAACAAACTGGACCATGTAAGTGGAGGCAGTTAAACACACAAAAGCAACAAAAGCAACCAGAATCAGAACTGAGCACAGTACTTGACCTGCATTAGCCTGGTTGCGAGCAAACAACTCTGTGGCTATCACCAAATAAGAGACTATTACTATGAACAGCGTCAATAGTTGCCCTTTGCGGTAGATCTTCGAATTCCAGCAAGCCCGTAATTCGTTGAGGGCGATTATCCACATGGTCTCATCTAAAAATAGCCCGTATCTCCATCAAAGTCCTTTGTAGTATGCGGAAGAAATCAACTGAGGACAGTTTCTAGTTTAGCGATAGCCGACCGTGAACCGTTACGGGAATCGAGGCCTGGTTAAGAGTCTCCTGAATTGAAACTTCCAGAGTGCGGATTAATTCATCGATGCTGCGTCTAAAATCGACCTGAAGGTGTTTCTGCTGTTTCTGAATTCGTATTGCCAAACGGTCCAAATAGGTTCTTACCTCAGCCAAACCGTCACTCGATTGATGGACCTGCTTGGTCAACATCTGCTTGAAGTTTTCGAGTTCCTCCTCCAGATATTGACCGAAAATGTGCTGATGGAAGGTGCTGAAAGCATCTTCCACTCCATGGCGGAAATCGCTATGGATTTGCTGATACTGTCTCTGTGTCTGCGTAAGTAACTGCCGAATCTGTGACCCAACAGTTTGTAATCGATCAGAGCCAGAATACGCCAGTCGTTCCAGCCAGTATCGAAATCCTCCCAGTTCTGTTTCCAGCGAATTTTTGAAATCGTCGATGGCGATTTGCTGAGAGGTCGTCTTCTCAAAATGGTAGCCCATAATGGCCAGTCGAATAGCCTCTGGAAATAGACTGGGATAGTCTTTCAGCACTTTAAGTATGAAACGGAGATAGGCAAGCCCTTGCTTGGAGAATAACTGCTGTCTTAACGATCCGAGTACGGCCTTTAATTCGACTTTCCCTATTTTACCCCATCGATAACCGTTTAACGTTCGACCTCGATCCGGATATCTTTTAAACAGCTTTAAACAACGGTTGAAATAGTTTTTCAGCGTGGGATCATAAAGGGTTGAGAGAACGCGCTTATATCCGTTTACCAAGGTCTGTCGATCCATCTCGGTTTCAAAATTCAGCGTAATACTAACGTTATTACCCGTCGATTCTTCCAGCAGACGCCCCTCCCGTTGCAAACGGTGATAGAGATCCGTGCCCTTCAAGGCCGTTAGCAAACCGATCATAGCCGTCGGGATTCCAGCGTCTTGAACGAATTGGATTTGACTGTCAAATACACCTTTGGTATCTCCATCTAACCCAAGGATGAAGCCGGCGGTAACTTCCATCCCCTTGGACTGAATTTTCTCTACTGCGCTAAGTAGGTAGTTATCGGTATCGGATTTGGTGTTTTGCTTTTTCTTAGTTTTCAATAGGACTTCGGGGTTAGGGGTTTCGATCCCTAAAAATGTCATATTGAAACCGGCCTCGACCATGGCCTCCATCAACGGTTCCAATTCAGCTAGATTAACGCTCGATTCGGTATAAAACCGAAAGGGAAATCCGCGTGCTTTTTGCCACTCAGCCACAGTAGGTAGCAAGCGCGTGGCATCGCGTTTATTACCAATAAAGTTATCGTCGACCAGGAAGATAGGACCACGCCAACCCAAGCGGTATAGTAGACTCAATTCATCAATCATCTGCGTGTCGGTTTTGGTTCGAGGAACACGGCCAAATAACTTGGTGATGTCGCAGAATTCGCAATCGAATGGACATCCACGCGAAAATTGCAACGCCATAGACCCGTAGGCCTCTAAGTTAATTAAATCGTATCGAGGCGGTAGGGTTTTTGTGACATCAGGTTTACCCATAGCACGATAGATTCGTTGAGCCTGACCATTTTCCAGATCGAGCAGAAAGTCGAGGAAGAAGTCTTCAACTTCGTCGAGTATAAAATGATCCACGCCTTCGATTTCGGTATAGAATGAGGTAGGGTGTGGCCCCCCAGCGATGACCTTAACGCCGTTCTGTCGACATTGCTGAATTACTTCAGCCAATGAATCTTTTTGGACAATCATGGTTGAAGTGAAGGCATAATCCGCCCAATCCAGATCTATCTCCGATAAGGAATCGACATTCATATCAATTACCCGCAGGTCATAGTGATCTGGAAAGAGTGCAGCAACTGTTAGTAGTCCGAGCGGCGGCATAGAGGATTTTTTCCCGATGAATTCGAGGGCGAAGTTCGCTCCCCAATATGATGGAGGAAATTCTGGATAAATCAATAGGGCATTCGGCATAAAGCCCGCTCCTTTTATGCTCCTTTTAACCGTGATAGATCGACCGACTAAGCCAATGTGTCCGCTGCACAATCAAGTCTAGTGTGTGCTTGATTGTGCAGCGGCTTTGATGTGACCTCGTTACGTATGAGGTAGACATCTAAATGTTAGTTCCTGAAGGAAGACAATGTTTAAGTTGCTCTGTTGTACTATTTGGATGGGTTATCTGACAGGTATAACCGGTTGGTGACTTCCAATTGCGAAAGCCAATGTTGCGACCATCTTTTTGTAACGGTAAATCCCCGATCAAGCCGAGAATATGCTTGAGTCTCAAGTTTTTCCATCGATGGATATACAGAACATCCTCGGAATACCTCCTCTTCTCGGCCCCTAATCCTGCAATAGAGAGTAATGAGCCATACGAGTAGATCCGCTAAATCCGGTTGGGCCGGATTATTTGATCTCGGCAGCGGAGAGGTTATTATCAATAGACGGAATTGGTGAGGATAATATGTCATAATTGCCAAAATGTCAAGGAGTAAGGATAGGCATACTCTTTCCTTATCCGTAGTATGAGGTACACACATGCACACCTGTTATCATTACACGCTATTTTGGCATACAGGTCAATGGGTTGACGTTTCTCGATACTATCCACTATTTCCCCATCAAGTTGGGAACATACTTGAATACTGGATCCGTGACAACTTCCATCCGACCTCTATTTCGCTTGCCAGACCCATTATAACGTAAATCCGTCTTCTAGTGGTTCCAAAAACCTGATGTTGAAAAAGAATCAGTAGTCGCTATGCTATCCGGTTTTGTAGTTGTGCCAGCGACAGAAAGCTGTTATTATCCTTATCTATCTAACTGATTTAAAGGAGAATAACCGATGACAGTAGTCTCGACCAAAACCGCTTCAGAACCAGTTAAAATAACAGATCTAGAAGACTACTTATTCGATTTGCGAGGCTATCTGCTTCTTGAAAATGCAGTTGACGCCGATCACATACAGCAACTCAATGCGGCGCTGGACCCATATGTCTCGATGGAGTTGAACCAATGGCGAGGGAACATACACCGGTTAAAAGCACATGAAATCCACAATATTGTGGAGGCCGGAGAACCTTTTGAGCGATTAATCGATCACGCTTCCTGGATCTCACATATTCGTCACTACGCGGGTCACGATGGATTATTTATTGATGAAGCCTTCGTCAACGTGAGGGGACAGGGAGGCGCAACCCGCCTCCATTCTGGCGGTCACAAGCGGCGAATTCGAACCCAGTTCCGGTTTCACAACAACGAGTTTCGGTGCGGTCAGATCGTGATTTTATTGGCTTTGACTGAGATCGATGCAGGTGGTGGTGGTACAATGGTAATCCCGGGCAGCCATAAATCCAACCTGCCTCATCCCGCTTTTATCGATGGCCGCAGTACAGGTGGATCTGTGGAGGGAATCGAAGGTGCAGTTGAGGTCCAAATGAAGGCCGGAGATGCATTACTTTTTGTTGACTGCATTGCTCATGGCTCAGCCCAACGTCGAAAAGCCGGAGAAAGACGGGTTGCTATTTACCGGTATGGACCACACTGGGGAAATAGCCGCTACGGTTATCAACCTTCGGCCGCCTTGCTAGAGCGATTGACACCCCAGCGCCGTCGGATTATCCAACCGCTGAATCCGCGTCGTAATCCTGAGGCGTCGATTTACTAACTTCAAGTAATGAATCCGTCATACAGAGATCTCTATACTGACCAGATGATGACAAACATAGATTCCCTTGCTATAATTAACATCATGGTTGATACCAAGAAACAAGTTCACCATTGGAGCTAAGAGTGGATCTCATCTATCTTGACCATAGCGCAACCACCCCGGTAGACCCAAAAGTCTTGACGACTATGGAACCATTTATGACTACTCAATTCGGTAACGCCTCCAGTATTCACACTTTTGGTCGTCAAGCTCGCAATGCTATCGAAGTCGCACGAGAGCAGGTTGCTGCCTTGATCGGTGCTAGTCGTTCCAGTGAAATTGTTTTTACCAGCGGAGCCACCGAGTCAAACAATCAGGCCATCAAGGGAACTATAGCACATCATCAACAAAAGAGCGTTGCTACTCCTCTCCATCTGGTTACCTGTGCGACTGAGCACCATGCCGTTTTGCATCCATGTCAGTATCTGGAGAGAGAGGGGATTGAGGTTACCTATTTACCCGTTGATCGCTATGGACGAATTTCACTTGAATACCTAAAAGAGGCGATTCGAGAAAAGACTGTTCTGGTCTCCATCATGTATGTTAATAACGAGATTGGCACTATCCATCCGATTAAAGAGATTTGTCAACTAGCGAAGTTAGAAGGGGTGCCTGTCCATACAGATGCGGTTCAAGCAGCGGGAAAAATCCCCATTGACGTCGATTTTCTTGGTGTCGATTTACTCTCGCTCTCTGCCCACAAGTTTAATGGCCCAAAGGGGATTGGTGCTTTATATATTCAACGGAGACAACGTCTTAGCAGTCTGCTCCACGGAGGGGAACATGAGCGCAACCGCCGAGCTGGCACAGAAAATGTAGCAGCTATCGTCGGTATGGGCAAGGCGGCGGAAATTGCTCTTCAAGAGTTAGATCACAAAGCACAACATTTAACTAATCTGGTCCAGCGGTTACGCACCGGTATTTTAACTAACCTGGATAATGTTGTCGAGAACAGCCTACCAGCAAGCCAGGAATTGGTGCCAGGCATGTTGAGTCTCTCCTTTACCGATGTGGGTGCCGAAGCCCTTATTTTACGTCTCGATATGGAAGGGATCTGTGTTTCCAGCGGATCAGCCTGTGCATCTGGTTCACTCGAGCCTTCTCATGTGTTAGCGCAGTTAGGGATTTCCCCACAACTGGCGCAGAGCACCATCCGATTTTCCGTCGGATCGAGTAATACAGAGGCCGATATCGACACCACGACAGAGAAAATCACCAAAATTGTCAAGCAGATCCGCAGCCTACCTTAATTTGATATTCCCTAGTTTGATACTCTCTGTGGCATGAACCGTTTTGAACATTCGGCAACGATCGATAACGATCAGGTTGGATGCCGGCTGGACCGCTATCTAATCCAGCAGTGGTCCTATTTTTCAGGTCGAGCTAAACAACTGTCCAGATCCACGGCTCAGCAAATAGTGCAGAAGGGCTCTATTGCAGTCAACGACTCAATTCAAAAACCGAGTTACAAGCTAAAAGCAGGAGATCTCGTCTGGATATCAGTTGAATTAGATAGTGCTGAAGCCCCACCCCTTAAGACTTTACCTCCAATTAGCAGGCCCGCGAATAACATTCCTCTCGATCAAAGTCAAGGGCATAAATCAGACCTGGCTCCAGAAACAATTCCTCTGAACATCCTGTTTCAAGATTCAGATCTGGTGGTGCTGGACAAACCGCCAAACCTGATCGTTCAACCGACGCCAGCGGTTCGGTCCGGCACATTGATCAACGCCTTAATTCACCATTGTGGGGCTGAGCAAAGAGAACTGGAGAGGTATGGCTTAGTACATCGGTTAGATAAAGATACGACCGGGGTAATGGTTGTAGCTAAAAGTAATCCAGCCCAACAGCACTTGACAGCGCAGTTTAAAGCCCATACGGTTCAACGCACCTACGTCACGGTGGTTTGTGGTCGACCTAAAAATAGCACTGGAATTATTTCAGTCCCATTAGGCAGAAGTCGAAACGACTTCAGGAAAATGACAGTCAAAGAAAATGGTAGACGTGCTGTCACTCACTATCGTATCTTGCATAGTCTGGATCGACTGGCGCAGTTGGAATTAATGTTAGAGACCGGACGAACGCATCAGATTCGGGTACATCTAGCCTCGGTCGGACACCCCGTCGCCGGCGACCCCACCTATGGTGGCGGGAATAAACGAGCCTTCAATGAAGCCAGCACTAAGCAGATACGACAAATTGTCAGCCAGTTGAACCGCCAAGCTCTTCATGCCTTAAGACTCGGTTTTATTCATCCTCGAACCGGGCAATCCATCCAATTTTCCAGTTCAATTCCACTTGATCTGGCGCCGATTTTTGGCCTGTTTCCACCATTAAGCGGTAATGGCCTACAGTCATCGTTAGCTAAGGAATCCAGTATTAACATTGATGACTTCTAAGCATGCCTATACTCCCCATGAGCAAAGGGGCCGTCATGCCGTTACCTACCGGGCAATTCTCATCGGTGTCTTACTAATTCCACCGAATAGTTTCTGGATTATGCAGGTAGAAGGGGTGTGGAATATCAGTCACTCTACCTGTCTTTCATTGATGTGGCACGTAGTATTGAACCTACTTGCCCTGATCCTGATCAACCGGTTGCTGATCGAACGACTATCTCCACAACAATCTTTAACCCAAGGAGAACTGATAACCATCTATACTATGCTCTCTCTAGCTGGTGGCATTGCTGGACGGGATTCGTATCAGATCCTGATTCCCGTTATGGGCTGGGCTTTCGAGTTTGCCACCCCTGAAAATGAGTGGAATCAACTATTTCACCGTTTTTTGCCTGATTGGTTAACGCTCCGAGAGCCGGATGTTTTGCACCAGTTATACCGTGGAGAGTCGATGCTCTACAAATGGCCAACCCTACAGGTACTTGCGGTACCTGTCCTCTGGTGGAGCCTGTTTGTATTGGCACTTGGCCTAACTATGCTCTGTTTGAATATTTTGATTCGTAAGCAATGGACACAGAATGAGAAACTCAGCTATCCGATCATCCAACTACCTTTAGCTATTACCCAAAATAGCGACAGTCATTGGCAAGCACACGGCAGTCGATTTTTTCGAAATAGACTTTTATGGATCGGCTTTGCGATCGGCGGGTCAATCGATATCATCAACGGTATTCATCATCTGGTACCATCTTTCCCGCACCTCCCTGTCACTTACTTAGACCATAATCTAGGTCAATACTTTACTAGCAAGCCGTGGAACGCGGTAGGTAGATTCCCTTTTCCAATCTATCCGTTTGTTATTGCCATTGGGTTTTTTCTACCCTTAGATCTGGCGTTTTCAACCTGGTTTTTCTATCTATTTCGCAAAGCCCAACAGGTGGCTGGTGTAGCATTAGGCATAAAGGCTTTGCCTGCCTTTCCCTACCTCAATCAGCAATCAACCGGTGCCTGGGTGGGATTATTTCTAGTAGTTATGTGGGCAGGCCGTACTCACTTCAGGTCCGTTTTTCGCCAGGTCTTTCATCCATCTTCCTCGAACAAGGTACAGGACATGAACGCCGAGTCGGAGAAAGACTCACCAATGTCCTACCGAGTGGCTTGCTTCGGCATTCTATTCAGCTCAATGGCAGTCGCTCTATTTTGTCATCAAGCGGGTTTATCCCTGTGGATTATTCCGCCTTTCTTTATCATATTCTTCATGCTTTCGATTTCCATTACCCGGGCGAGAGCTGAGTTGGGGCCACCGACGCACGAACTGGTTGGGATGAACCCCGGAAATATGATGGTGGATCTAATCGGTACCCGTCAAATAGGTGCCAACAATTTATCGATTTTCCCCCTCTTTTGGTTTTTCGCCGGACGCGGGTATCGCGGTCATCTAATGCCACACCAACTGGAATGTTTGAAAATGGCAGAACAGACCCGGATGAATGTCCAGAAATTAGGATTGGCGATGTTAGTCGCTATCTTTTTGGGGAGCATCTCCGCCTTTTGGGCTCTGTATCACCTGGCTTTTATTGAAGGCCTGGACGTCATTCCGATCGGACACGACTCCGGTGTTTTTCGCACGTTGGCAGGACGACTTAACCACCCGACACCGGCCGATATACCGGCAACCAGTTTTATGGGAGTTGGTATGCTGGCAACCTTTTTACTGATGTTCTTGAGGACTCGATTCTTATGGTGGCCGCTTCATCCAGCGGGTTATGCCCTATCGATGAACTTCGGCATCGACTACATATGGTCCTGCCTGATTTTTAGCTCCATCATCAAGCGAATCATTTTATCTTATGGTGGTGTTGGCACCTACCGTCGTGCTATCCCCTTCTTCCTCGGTATTATTCTAGGAGAGTATGTAATCGGTGGTTTGTGGAGTCTAATTGGTATGATACTACAGTACAAAACCTACGATTTCTACTTCGCCTGAGATGTAGGTATGGGGTAAATCGTATAGCTAAATTATCTCGAGTTTAGAGTAAACAAGCTATTTTCAGGTTGATTATTATCAGCCTGTTCGAGTTG
>JASMLX010000205.1 GCA_030748495.1 Candidatus Poribacteria bacterium
GACCGTATGCACAAATTACAGCTTTACATTTCCCTGCTGACAGCCCGAATCATACGATTTTGGTGTTTCAGATGACCAGTCGGAAACAGTGTGGGAAAGTTGAGTTAGTTTTTGGGGTTGGCCGTCGAAAGAGAGCACAATTGAGTATGGATTTATGCCGTGCAATCCTACACTCTCGTTCTGGTATCGGTTACACGCCCAACATGGTCGCCAGTGATGTCGAACGGCTCAAATCGCTGCATCGAGAACACGGTTACTTTGGCGCTAGAGTGTATAGTAGTGTTGAGGAAACAAGCGTACCAACTATCAATCTTCGCTTTCATATCGATGCGGGCAAACCAACAACCATCAACCGACTTCAGTTTACAGGCAACCTAAACCTGAAAATACGAACGTTATCCAAACTAATCAAGAGCAAAACAGGTACAATTTACAATCAACGTAACCTGACACAAGACGTGGACACACTTGTGCGCAAGTACAGAAAGGAAGGCTATTTAACTGTTGAAATTGAGGTCGTCGAACAATACCGGCAAACTGAAAATCAAATTGGACTGAACTTCTACATCCAAGAGGGACCATTAGTCATCTTTCGAGGAGAATCCAACCTCAAAGATGTGTCCTTGATGTGGAAGGAGGTGGTAAAAGAGATTAACCTTTACCGACAAGACAACTATTCTTCTTTTACCTTACGTGGAAATGCGAGACGAATTCAGCAGTTCTACCAGCAAAGAGGATACTTAGATCCGCAGATTACCTATCAAATCAACTACCATAGCGATCAAGAGCCAGTCAGTGAAGACAAACCGGAACAGGTTGAGATTATCTTCAGAATTGAGACTGACCCTCCGCCTATCATTGATAGTATTACTCTGGTCGGAAATCAAGCCTTTAGCTACAACCAACTCCTGGCTAATATTACAATGCGACCTCAGCAGAAGTTGAAGGCCTGGATCGGTGCACTTTTGCCGTGGCAGACGAGACAAGGTTTTTTTAATCCCATCGTTTTCGAACAAGACCGGCGTGCAATAGAATTGTTCTACCGGCAATACGGCTTTAATGAGATTGCTGTTACCAACCAAAAAGAGTTGGATAATCAGAATCGACTTCATCTGACTTTTATTTGCCAGGAAGGCAAACAGCAATTTGTCCAATCTGTTCAGTTGGAGGGAAATACCGTTTTTCTTGAAAATGACATCCATCAGTGGTTAAAAGTTAAGCCTGGCACAGTTTACAATACAGATTCAGTGACGCAAGACCAGCTACTTTTACAATCCAAATACGATGAGATGGGCTATATCTATGCTACTGTTGACCCTATTTACGAAAGAGCAAATGAAGTTTTGCGTTATCAGATTAGCGAAAAACAGTCGGTCAAGATGGGAGCACTCTCCATTTCAGGTAATCTACAGACTAAATCACAAGTGATGGCCAGAGAATTTGAAACCTTAGACCTCCATCAAGGCGAAACTTTAAGCTTAAGTCAATTAGATCAAATCAAACAACGCCTGTTTATGCTGGGGTTATTCAGAAGTGTTGAGGTCGATTTACCAAATCTGAGGCAGCAGAAGGAAATCCAGGATGTCAACCTATCAGTCGATGAAAAAAAGACACGCGGTGTCAGCTTGAGTGGTGGCTACAACCCACTAGACCGGTTGCGTGCTACGGTCGAATTAGTAGACTATAACCTCTATGGGAGAAACTTACGTGCTGGGATGAAGGTTCGCATTAGTAGACGTGGCAATCTATATGAAGCTACGCTGGTCGAACCCTGGTTCATTGGAAAAACAATCGGAACCTTCCGGCTGTTTGAGGATAATTTAGAGGAACGGGAGAGCGTTCGTGCTAGAGGGGGAACCATCAACTTAGCCAAGCAAACTACCAGTCTATACAGCAACCTGGCACTACAGTATAAATATCAAGAATTACAGTACCAAACAGAATGGGAAAATGTGGTAAAACCTACGATGCCTGGCAATCTGGACAAAATAGAAGCGACTGGTACGACTGTCAGTAGCTTAGGGGTTTCGTTCCGGCGAGATAACCGGGATCGGTTCTTAGATCCAGAAAACGGTTGGTTGAACGAACTGGCGGTCGAATATGCGGGTGGTTTTATTGGGGGTAAAACCAGTTTCATCAAATTGACCACCGACCATCGGTATTTCCGGAAAATCTATGGATTGGTTTTAGCTAACGCCGTTCGAGCAGGATATACCGAAGGTTTGCGATCCAACCGCGAAAATCCGATTATCTCTTTTGAGCGATTCTATGCTGGTGGGTCAACTACCGTCAGAGGATATGCCGAACGATCTCTAGGCCCTGCCGACACCCAGAGAGGTGATGCGATGTTGGTCTTAAATTCCGAATTGCGTTTCCCTATCTACAAACCGGTCAATGGAACTTTTTTCTTCGACGCAGGTAATGTCTGGGACCGACTCCCAGATGTTAGTAAGATACCGTTGAGAATAGCTATCGGTATTGGCTTGCGGGTGGATACTCCCTTAGGGCCAGTTCGCTTTGACTATGCTTACCCCTTCACGACTACGAAAAGTCTGGATACTCGCCCACAAACTAGAACTTACTTAGAGTTAGGCCAGGCGTTTTGAATTGAGAATTGAGAGGTCCGCTTTCGACCGTCCCAGAGAAAATTTGCTTACTGCTTTCAAAGTAATTACAGTAATTTAGCAAGTCTTTAGTCGCCAAGATTATGGGCGTTTCTCGGATGGCCCTTCACCATCTGAAAAGTTGATGTAGATATGGCTAACGGTGGCAAGTTGCTGAAAAGTGGGATGCAAGCGACATAGAAAACCTAGAAGGGGTTGCGTTGCTAATTGGACGGGATCCACAAAAACACTTGATCTTTGCCCTTTAAGTCTCTTCTAATACCAACTCAAGCTCTTTTCCCAGGCAGGTTAATCCCCTTTCTTGATCGGCCTCGGCAAATATCGGCCTCACCTTGAACCGCTTTATCCCTAAGTTTTTTGGTAGAAACTGGCAGGTTTGCGCGGGACTACATCGTATAGCGATCAGTTCTTCGATGAACCCAATAGCTTCGTTGATACCCTTGAGTGTTCTTTTCGAACTCCGCTTTGATGACCTAACCTTGCTTTTCCCGTTCATTGACAGGTTGATGAAAATCGAGTATCTTTAAGACCTCTATGCTATCTTGTGATCATATTCTAAATAACTGGGTTGCCTCTTTGAGTCAATCAGCACTATGCGGCCAATTTCTCGGTGCTGAAATACAAGCGCTTTTAGGTGTCGTGCTTTCATTCTCTATCGCAGCCAAGCATGAGTATGATGGTGACGCTCGTAATACAATGGCTCAACTTCTTCTGCAGAGATTTTGATCATTATGGTAGCCTCCAGTTTCATGTCCTTGTCGTTTCTGTTGCCGAATTGTAACCACTATTGCTGTCTTTTTGTGATTTTTTACCCGTGCTAAGCATAAGACTGACTTGAGACGAACTTTTTTGCTACAACATCGTCTCAATCTTAGTGAGAATTAAAATTGATCTCTAACGTTAAATGCAAGAGAATTTGGAGTATGAAAAAAGCGAAACTATCCAGACCGTCGATGAAATCAGCATATTTAACTGCATTGCTCTTTACCATCTTATGTTCGATGGTTATTGATTTATCAATTGCCGTCAGTTGGGCGGAGCAAGAATCAGTAGAATCAACATCCGCCTTAGATCCTGAGCAGAAAAGATTTGACCTGAATAATGATGGAGAACTAGATCAGCGAGAAGCCGATCTTCTGTTGGAGGTCGTTACGAAGGAGGTATTCATAGGCCAATCGATTTCGTCGGACGAGATTCGCTCTATGATGAGGGGAGGGCGAGGTGGAAAGTCTGGTTTTCCCGGAATGCGCCAACATCAAGATCTGATTCCGCGTTTTGATGTCGATCAAAATGGCAGGTTAAATCCAACGGAACGACAACTGGCACGACAGGCTATTCAACAGGAGAGAGATGGTTCTGCAGATCCTCGTCCGTCAGGTAAATCAGGTGCGGCTAAAACTACTCTGGCTGAAGACCTGCGAGCCAGTAAAGAGCTAATATCAGATCCACAAACAGATTTATATGATGTCGGTGTATGAAAAACCATTTTTCTCCGTTTTCCCAACCAAGATTGGTATCAAGAATTAGGGGATTTTTATCGCACCGATATCGACCTACCCGCAGATCTGATTGTCGGCGGCCAGCTTTACCCCAAAGTGGGAGTTCGTTTTAGAGGAAATTCCTCTTACTTTGGAATCCGTGATTCCGAGAAAAAGTCGTTCAATTTAGCTATCAATTTTGCTGACCCGGACCAGCGTTTGTTGGACTACAAAACACTTAATCTACTAAATGGTCATGCTGATCCTTCGTTTCTGCGAGAAGTCTTATACACATACATTAGTCGCCACTATATTCCGGCTCCCAAAGCCAATTTTGTTAAGTTGATCATTAACGGTGAAAATTGGGGGATCTACATTAACCTGCAACAGTTCAACAAGGATTTTTTGCAAGATCAATTCGGTACCCGTCAGGGCGTTCGGTGGAAGGTCTCGCCGGGCAGAGGCGGTCGCCGCAGCCTAACTGACAACGGTTCTGAAATCGACGATTATCGAGAGGTATCTCAACTTAAAACGAGCTTAACGACTGAGAAGGAGACGGTTGCCTGGCAAAACTTGATCCAATTCTGTCAGATTCTAAATCATACGCCCGATCAAGAATTGGAAGCTAAACTTAAACCAGTCCTGGACATCGACCAAACCCTTTGGTATCTGGCATTAGAAAACGTGTTTATCGATGGCGACGGTTATATTAGCCGTGGTAGCGACTACGCGATTTACCAGGATCGTGACGGAAGATCTCAGCTTATTCCGCACGACAGCAACGAAACCTTCCGCTTTGCTAGTGGCGGAGGTCCCAACTCATGGCCGGACAGTGACCCAATGTTGGACCCTCTTGGACACCATGATAACCCGGATCGGCCTCTAATCAGCCGTCTGTTGTCAATTCCACGTTTGCGGAACAGGTACCTCTCCTATGTTAAGACTCTGACGATTGAGTGGTTGGATTGGGAAAAATTAAATCCTATCATCCAAGCTTATCGGGAGCTAATTCAGGCTGAAGTTGAAGTCGATGACAAGAAACTTTACAGTTATCAAGCCTTTACCAGCAACGCTATTGAAGACGATGAAGCCGACAACAGGCCGTTCCCACCACCCGATAGCTCCTTCGGTGGTGGTCAGGAGCGAGGTTCTGGTCGCGGTCCTGGTGAAGGACAAGCGCCCAGTTTCAAGAGATTTGCTCAGGAGCGACAGGCATTTCTACTCGATCATTCTGCTTTGCGAGATTTAGAACCGACAGGGGGTCATCAAATCGCAAACTACCAGTTGGAGGAACCGACCGCCACTTCGATGATGGCCATACCTTTGGTGGTGATCAACGAACTAATGGCGGATAATACCGAAACCATCTCAGATCCACAAGGTAAGTTTGACGATTGGATCGAACTCTACAATAGAGGTCGGAAATCAGTCGACCTATCAGGGATGTACCTGACCGATGACAACCAAAATTTACGCAAATGGCCCTTTCCTGCGCACACTAAAATAATGAGTAAAGGTTATTTGTTGATTTGGTTGGATGAAGATGGCAAGTCGAAGTCAGGGTTACACGCCAATTTCAAGCTGTCGAAAAACGGCGAATCTGTCAGTGTGATCGACACTGATGTCAACAATAATCGAGTTCTGGATAGCGTCACCTTCGGAAAGCAGAAGCCGAATGTTGCACTGGGACGACAACCTGATGGGACTGGTGAATTCAAACCCATTTCCGCTAGTCCTAACCAGCTAAATACCGGATCATAAAATGACTGAATTACAGGAGGTCTGGCAACAGATCCTAGCCCCCTCTTCATTACTGAGTGTCTTCTCGATTCTACTACGGTTGCTACTGGCTTTTCTACTGGGTTCGGTGGTTGCCACCGTCTACCGTTGGACGCATCGATCGATCGCTAATAAATCCTTTACCGATACATTGGTGTTGTTATGTATGCTGATCGCTATCGTGATGGTGGTAATTGGTGATAGTGTGGCTCGTGCCTTCAGCCTAGTTGGCGCTTTATCCATCATTCGTTTTCGTACCGTGGTTCAAGATCCAAGAGATATTGCTTTTGTCTTTTTCGCTCTAGCGGTTGGCATGGGGATCGGTGCGGGCAACCAGTTGACCGCTATTGTCGGCACCTTTGTCATTAGTTTGATTGTAATGGGAATCACTTATTTTCGAGGGATTGCAGTCAAGAGAGGCGAGTTTATTTTAGAGTTGACCATTTTGCCGGGGGCGGAAGACTCAATCTATCAACCTATTTTTAGCCAGATGCTGTCTACTTATCGTCAGACCAGTCAGGCGATAAGCAAATCGGGGAACATGAAGCTGGAATTTTACGTTCGACTGGAAGATCCTGTGCTTTGGACAAAATTCGCCCAGCAACTTCGTCAACAAGAGCAGATCTCGTCGGTCAGTATAACTGAAAAGTGAATCGCCAAAACAGATTAGGAGTCATTCGACTTCGCCGCCGGATCTGGTTACTGATACTAATCGCTTTACTCAGCTTGGCACTGCTGTATTTATACAATCGGGCTCAGGGACTATGGTCTTACCATCTGCACCCATATAATACTTCCCCTGTCGAATTGCCACATCGCTGGGTTGGAAATATCGTTCCAGAGCCCAATGCCGAACTCTCTGGTATCACCTACCACCCTGGACGAAAAACCTTATTTGCCATTAGTGATGAGGGGTATTTGAGTGAATGGCGTACCGATGGTCGCCTGATTCGTCAAGAGTTAGTTCGCGAAGCAGATTTCGAGGGGGTAACCGTAGATCCTGCCACCGGGTTACTGTATGCAGTGATTGAGGGAAAAGACAATATCCTGGAGATATCACCAACGACCTTTGCGCCTCAACGAGAGTTTTCGATCGACCGGGACTTTGAGGGTCGAAAGCTACTGAAAAAAGGAGGGATGGGACTAGAAGCTATTGCCTTTATCCCAGACAAAGCACACCCCGAAGGCGGCACTTTTTGGGTCGGTAACCAATCCTTTAGCCTAAAGCCGGATAAAGAGCCGTCGGTTGTCTGTCAGATTGAAATTCCCCTAAAAACAGGGGTTACACCGGTATCGACAGGCCGAATTATTCAGTTTTTTCCACTCAATATCATCGACGTTTCAGGGATCGTTTACGACCAACTTCGCGACTGCCTGCTGATTATGAGTGACACCACTAATCTGCTCCTGGAAATCTTTCAAGATGGAGAAATCGGTCGCTGGTTTCTTCTACCAGGTCTTGATCAGGAAGGCATCGCCTTGGATCAAAAGGGGTTTTTATACCTGGCCCAAGAGAATGGCCAAATCATCAAGGTTGAAGATCGGCGTGAATAAACTAAAATCAAAATTACCAGCCTTATCACCATCCTCATCCACACGTGTCAAGATAAATGGAAAGTCTTTGGTCCGAGAGTCAAAAATTAGCACACCAGGAAATCTGTCGCTTAACCTTGATTCCAATGAAAGCTTTACTATGCTATTTGTCGGTTTCTCAGCAAGGGATCAGGGGAGTTAAAGATACTCTTCCACTCTAGTGCGTAGCGATAACTAAAGATTCGGCTACATATTGTCGATACTCTTCCAAGGACATTTTTATGAGAGGAGTAGCCATGGTCAAGAAATACACTGTTCGGCTTTCAGATCAAGAGCAAAAAGTAGTGGTGGAGATTGTTAAGCGGCTGAAGGGTATGTCCTATTGACGGCCTCCATGGAAGATGTGCTGGGAATCTATACTGAGCCCTATAGTAAAAACTATCCTGTTGTTAGCGCATGGATGAACTAGCGGTCCAGTTGAGGAAAGAAAGACATCAGCCCATAGCGGTAACTCTGGACCAGCCACAGCGGGTGGACTACGAAGGCGAACCAGCCGGAACAGCTTAACATTTTCATGTTTGCGCAGCCGTTGCTGAGGTGGCGTAAGGTGAATGTGCGCCCCCGCCGTACAAAGGTTGGGCATTGAAGACGGAAGAACCTCTACACACACGTTAAGCTGAAGCCGAGAAGGTTATATTGGTTGGTGATAATCTCAATAGGCATACAGGAGGAGCTTTTTATCAAGCATTTGAAGCGAATAAAGCTGGTTAGCTAGTGAAGCGGATTGAATTTCACTAGACACCCAGGCATGGCAGTTGGCTGAATATAGCTGAAAACGAATTAAGCTCAATAACTGGCCAATGCCTTTCAGCCCGCCGGGTTGAGACGATTGAAATGCTTGGAGCAGGAACCTCAGCCGGGGCTAAGGCCAGTAACTTTTTCTTTTTCACCGGTATAACTAATCAACGGAAACGATATAAAGTTTGTTCTTCAAAACCGCCTAATCAGATCTAGTGTACACAGATGATGAACTCCTAACACTAATTTAACCTCAGTTCGGCCTTTTTTACCTCTCACCAAGCAGTGAGAGCATTATGAGGCATTCTAATGCAAGGTTTCTTC
>JASMLX010000206.1 GCA_030748495.1 Candidatus Poribacteria bacterium
CGGCCACATCCAGATCTAGAGCGGCGGTTACTTCCGCCGTCCACTCCAACTCCCAATAAGGGCAGGGTTCTTCAAAATGGCAGACCTGATTGTCCTCCAACATCTGACCGACTTGGATCGCCTTTCGAGGTGTATAGCAACTATTACCGTCAACCAGCAGGGCAATGTTCTGGCCAATGGCCTGGCGTACCATTGGTACCAGTGTTTCAGTTCTTCCTTCCCACTGGTCCTGATCGTGTCCGCATACGCTTCCCACCCTGATTTTAAAGGCTTGGTAACCGTGTTGATCTCGAAGTCGCATCAGCCGCTCAGCCTCATCCTTCGGCTGTATATCCCGTCGTATACTAGAACCATAAACTGGAAATAGGCCTGGGGTGCCGCCGATCAATTCACAGACGCTTTGGTCTTCTATTTTCCCGCGCAGATCCCATAATGCCGTCTCGAGTCCTGTTAGGGCACGACAGATATAACTGCCAGGAAACTTGTAAGTGGCCTCCAGAATACGATCGACCAGGGATGAAATCTCAAAAGCATTTTGACCTAAGGCCTGAGCAGAAATCTGCCGATGCAAGACTATGGCACTGATATCGGCGTTGAATGGAGCGATTTGCCCCCACCCGGTAGAACCATCATCAGTGGTAACACGTACCAGGCTTAAATTGTTTTGTGAATAAGTTTCGATTTGTTGAATCTTCAACGGAGTCTCCTGTTGAGGGGGTTATTGTAAGTCTAATTGAGGCGCTGGGATGACTCGAAAAAATGTCAAGGAAGCCACCAGGATGAAGGTGATTATCAGCAGGCGAGTGGATAACAACCTGGGCCTGGACTCCTCCAATCAGTGACTGGATATTGTAGCAGGTTGGTGCGGTGAGATAAAGTGTAGCTGATTTGACTTCCTTTTGTTGATACACATACACACGTCAACGATAAACAGTGAAGCATACACTATCAACAAGAAACCCCATTCCACTTTTGAGGGAAGAGCGGAATGAGGTAAGTAATAGGAGTCATTCCATGAGACAATGACTCATTCATCATATCACAAGCCATTCAGGTTGTAAAGGTAAGACATGCCATAGTATGTCACATGATCGGAGTAGACACCAATGTCCAGTCTCCGTGGTGGCAAGGGTTTGAAGGTAATCCCGTAATCGGGTAACTTGTAATTCAGACGACTCGGCCACAGCAGACACCGCCTTCCAAATTAACGGGTTTCAATCCCGTAATTGGGCAATACAACAATCAAAGGAGTCGAGATGTAGTATTCAATCAATACCGCCTACAGGACAGATAGGTTTACTTCTCACCAAAGCGGTTAAGGTGATATTCTCGGTGGTGGTTATCGTTGTTTGTGCCCTCTACGTCAAGGATGAGCTGAACAGGAGACTCTATCCAATACTGTTATACTCGACTAACCTGGTTGGACTGTCGGCCATAGCGTTGGTGCTATTGTGGAGGAAATGATGAATGCCCTAGTCGATGCCCTACTCAAAGTAGTTCTGTATGTTGTCGTGTTTGTCCTGTCGGCTATTGTCTTTGCCTTTGCTTGGCAGAAGTGGCGGGATTTTTTCAGGTAGGCTGCCGAGGAGGCATGTCCAAGATGAACAAGGCGAAAACGTTCAGGAAGCAAGTACACTATGATTACAAAAACCGATTGGAGGTACGATGCGAAAGTTTAGTTGGATGTTGTTGGCCTTATTAGTATTGGTTGTTTGGATGGGGTGTAGTCAAGATAATTCGGTTTTGAATGATTTGACTGCTCAGATAAGTGTCTTGAAAAATGAAGTTCATCTTTTGAAAGCAAATCTGAACAGTTTGGGCCAATTGAATTTAAGATTGACATTCTCAACCGCCAAATAGGTGTTTTACAGGATAGGATAGATGGCCTGAACGATCTAAAAGCGCAGGTTGACTTTCTCGATAGTCAGGTTAAAGTACAGGCCAGTCCGAATAAAATTACCTTAGGAAACGACGAAGCAGAAATGGTGTTAATACCTACTGGGCCTTTTGGAATGGGAGACCATTTTAATGAGGGGCCTGTATGGGAACAACCTGTCCATACAGTAACCCTAGACCAGTTCTATATGGATGCTACTGAGGTGACGGTAGGTCGATTCAGAAAGTTTGTCAACCAGAGTGGCTACGCCTATCCCGGGAATTAGGAAAATGTGGTCCAATACTCACCTACTGATGATCACCTGATGATCTATGTGACTTGGTGGGATGCGATGGCCTATGTAGTGTGGGCAGGCAAGCGGTTGCCGACGGAAGCGGAATAGGAATACGCTGCTCGTGGGAGGGCTAGTAGGCAAACGCTATCCCTGGGGGGATGAAATTGATAAGGCCAAAGCCCATTATGATCGTTGGAACGATGGGAAGGGGACAACTAAAGCAGTAGGTAACTATGCAGAAAACGGATACGGACTCTACGAGATGGTAGGTAACGTCTGGGAGTGGTGTGTCTCGACGGTTTTGATGGACACTATTACAGTCAGAGCCCGGAGAAGAATCCACTGGCTGGTCATACCAGTACTAAGGAGCTGATTAAGGGATATAAAGGTATTGGTACAGACCGGATGCTGCGCGGTGGTGCTTGTACGGTGGAACGGGCTATCTGCGCGTGGCGGCCCGCAACCACGACCGGCCGAGACCTTGGGACAGCTTCGGGTTTCGTTGTGTTGTGTCGAGATCGAATTAATTACTTCTGACCCGTGCGAAGTGCAGTCTTTACAAGCGACTTAGTGTCCGTATGATGCCGGTGCGGTCATCGTCGGTCATTTTGTCCGTGTGGTGGCCGTCCGTTTGGTTGGTTCGGTTCTATCATCCACTAACCATCGGTTTTGATGGCTTTTAGCTGTCTGGTCGAGATCCAGCGGCATATGGTGCGCTGGCTACCGCCCTGGACATCGCTGGCCATTTTGACGGTCATTCTGTTCGTGTGGTAGCCGTTGTTATTTTGTGTTTTATCCATGCTCGGACAAAACGGCGGACGCTGGCCGTCCGTTTCAACCAAAAAAGGAGGAGATAATGACATGAAAACGAGAGAAAGGTTACTATTTATGACTTTAGGTGGTCTGCTGGTACTGGCAGGCATGATACGATGCTCATACAGGTCAAGTGACTTCCTAATAACACCTAAAGGAGTATATGATGAGACCTAGAGATATAGTTTTGCTGTTAGTCGGTGGTGGTTTGGTTGTTTTTGGAATGTTAGTTGGTGATTTACTAGAGAATGATGCGTTTGCAGATAGCCATGAGTCTAAGGTCGTAGAGTATGAGTATGCTGCGGTTTACGGGTTACAATCTGGGAACAGTCACCAATTCAGATATCTAATAGACTGGCATCTGGATACACCTCTATGGAAGTGGGGTAAAGAGGTCAAACATGATCGTGATTTCGGTGCATATCCGTACAGCTATGTTCATATCATGAATGAGTATTATGCTCCACAAGGATGGGTTTTGGATCGGGTCGATTATCGGATACCAGATGTTCCAATGTTACTACTAAAGAGAGTCAAACAATAGGAAACAATAATGAATCAAGATGTAGTCGGTAAAAAGAAATGTATTGGTGCAAGGTATCTACTAATTATAATGCACAATCGACCAAGGATATGGTCAAACAATAAGGTGAGATAGTGATGATTTATAGAAAGATTACTTTTTTATTAGTATTACTGCTAATTGTCAATGGTTGTACTACTTATCATAGCTTGAAAACGATATTCGCACCATTGTCAGGAGATGAGTTATTGCAAAGATATAAAAAATTGAATTAGAAATGTCCGAAAGAAAGGTGATAAGACTTATGGGATCGCCACACTCCGTTAGGTCAGATTTGGGGCGTTGGAACTATCCGATTAAGACCTCTAAGTATTCTCGCATACAAGTATATTTTGTGGATGGCAAAGTCAGTGGTAAAAGAAAGTATGCTGGTATTGATTTTGAGGAAGGTTTTGGTGTCAGACCACCTAATCTGAGTGATGAAAAATGGAACAAGAAAAGTAACGAAATAAAATAATATGAATCAAGATGTAGTAGGTAAAAAAGCAATCGCATTAGTGCGAGGCTGGGCGCAGACTAGTGAGCAGTAACCGAGTGGATCAGGCCAGGCGCAACGCCGAAGATAACAAGACAACAAGGCTAATAAGCCGAGATGTGCTTGATGCGCAAAAATTTAGGTTGTGATACTACTATGTCTGAAGAGGTAGCCCCGTTTTTAGGGAGATGACTTTCAGCGACGATGGAAGATCAGAGTCGGAAGCCCAAATAATCGAGCGAAAAGAAGCCGATGAGAACGGGCGACAATTATCGTTACTTGGCACAGACGAACCTAGATAGCCAGTGATGAATGTCTAAGATTACCTTCCTGGTGTTGAGAATTGAATTCTTCGTCGAACTTCTCAAACCGAAATTAGACATCTTATACCTCTTGTATTTTGTCGAGGTCAATAAGTTCTCTCAATGTCTTGTCCTCGAACATATTCATAATAACTTCTCTGGCTTTTCTCCAGTGCTCATGAACGGCACAGGGATTCTCGTCTCCGCAATTCTCCCATCCCAGCACACAACGCGTGAATGCCCTCTCTCCTTCTATAGCTTTGACAACATCCAGTAAGCAGATGTCATTAGCTGGCCGGGTTAATCTGATACCTCCATTAGGTCCGGTGTAAGATTCCAGAAGCCCTTCCCGCGTCAATATTTGCGCAACTTTGCTAAGTCGAATTGCTGAAACACCACATTCATCAGAGATATCTTGTATCCTCACGTAACCACTCTCGCCAATCTTCGCCAGGTGGAGAACAATAGAGATGCCGTACTCCGCGGATTTAGTAAGTAACATTTTAGGAATTAGATTCCTGCACTCCGGATTCCTAAATGGTAAGTATAATACAAAAATCTCGAATTTAACAGTATTACGATCAAGTAAACCCATTTATAGTGATAGTTCATGAAGTCCTGGATCAACCGCAATTTTCCGTTCTTCTCCATTATCTATGTCTGGTTCCCACAAGTAGGTATAGCTCCAGCAACGACTCGTCGCCTTTCACAACAGGCTCACAACTTTAACCACGCCCCAAGCTACACCGGCCCAGAACAGCAGATACCACAGGATGACACCCAGCCAAATCCAGATGAAGAAGAAGTCGAACCTCTTTTTCATCGTTTATCGCTGGACATCATCATAGCCGCTTGTTCTAACAACCGTTTGGCTACCATCTTGGCCGGTTCCGGCATCTTGTCCATGGCCTTTTGGATTAACCTTTCGGCTGGTGCCTTTGTCCAATCACCGAACTCACCGGCCTCGGCTTTCAGACGGTTGACGATGTCTTCGGCTAAGTCTTCTCTGATGTCGTCGATAGCGTCTGCCACGATCTTTTTCAGGCTCATCATTACCTCACTAACGACTCAGCACAACTTGCTTGACCTGATTGGCGATCTTCTCTGGGTCAAACATGATCTGACAGGCATGTAAGTGCTTCAAATCCCAACCATCAACCTCGTAATGCTCAAAGAGAGGTAATGATCCCGCAACGCTGTCTTCCTGATACTGCCACTTAGTCTTGAAATGGTATTCGTAGCTCTGTCTACCTTAAACAGCTACTTTCTTCTCCACCTGGGCTAAATCGACACGGAACTGACTGGCCTGATGCTGTTGACCCATTGGCTCCAAACACTTCCAAAGACTTTCCTCCACGCGACTGCCAGATAGAGGCGAAATCTTCACATCTGAAGACTGATCATCATCGAATAGCAATCCTTGCAACTCCCTCAACACATAAGATGCCCCCTGTGACTGCACACTCCTGCTAACCTTCTTTCGGTAGGCTTCAGTTTTGTCTGCATGACATCCTTATGGGACTTGGCGGTGGCTTCATTAACAACCATGCACAACCTATCATTTCCCTCCGGTAATATTAGTATCGCTGGGTAAGACTGCTCTTTCCCGTTGGACGAAATCATCCGCTTCTTTTACCGTCCTAATTGTTGTGAAATCTGCAACCATTCCCACTCCGTAACCTTGTCCTAATCCGATTTCAAATCAAAAGCACCCGAATCACGCAACTCAGCATGTATCTGAGTCAAAGTGGCGACCCTACCCAAACTTATCAACACACGAGGCATCCATTCCGTCTGAACCTAAAGCTTCCATTAGGCTTCTCCTTTCATATCATCCATTCTGGCTGAAATCACACCACACCATTTCTGTATCTGGTTACACTCAAACATCAAATCCTCCTTCCTCAAAGTCTCTGCTAGTGAGTCAAAACCGCAACGGTCGATCACTTGATTCACCACTCTGACCGATTTCCCCACTTGATCACAGAAACTTTGCCGCTGCTTGACATTACGCACAAACGGGATCTGATTAGCCGCCCGATCCACATCCGCTTTGGTTCTGATCTTCACCGTGCTGATTCGCTCCCAAGTCAAGGTTCGCAATCTCTGCCGCCAAGGTCGCCCTCTGGCTAGCCGTCAAGTGCCGTCGATGCAGACTCAGCGACAGCGCATAGCTCAACAGATCGTTAACTTCATACTCCGTTACAGCCGATTTCCCGCTGGGATAAGTCCTTATCTGACTAAACTGCTCACGGCTGACTTGCTCCCCACAGTAACTGGACCAAGCCTGATACCGATTACGACCGTCCAGTATCTTGCCTTCCTTCGTATATCACAATTGGCTGATGTAATACCGCTCTCCATTATGTCATCAACCAACTCACCTAATTCATTCTTCCTCTCCCATCATCGGGAATATATTCGCTATCGGACGAAATTCCATTCCCCCTCCTTTACTAACCCCTCATTATCGTGAAACATCTGATGGCAACTACGGCACAAAACCATTATATCGCTCTTCTCTTTAGATCAAATAGCGGTCGCCATTGGACTATCCCGCACGCTTCGTCCCACAATACCTACCTGGACTCATGGTCGTATTTTTCTATCCAATCTAGGCTATAGTACCCACCGCCATGACCATGAACCATGCCGAATTGAGCGACATCGAGGTGAAACCCAAAACAGCCTATCCTGCAATACAAAAACCCATTCTCCCTTACCGTCGCAAAGCCCTCAGCCCACGTTTCGTAATTCTGACACGGCAAATGCTCAAATGGATCTAAACTCGTATAGGGCCTAACCTTCACCAGAATCTGGTGTCGCCCATCGACGACAAAATCGCCACATCTTGGGCTGCACCACCAAGAGACCAGAAAGTCAGGTAACCAACCATCAAGATCTACCGGCTCGTATTGCCAGGATATTTCTTGCAAATCAAAATAAGCCGCCCATCTAGCCTCTAGTCAGGAACGGAAACTGACACCTCTATATGTGGTTGGATGGGCTTTTATGCTGTAATTCATCACCTATCCTCAAACAACTTCACTACCTCGTCCACACTCCTAACAATCAGATACCGATGACCCAACGCCTCCACCATAACCTGATACTCCTTCTGTGCCTTACCCTGTCTACCTTTAGTCTTCTTGACCTCCAAGTGCCAACATCTCAGGTGAGCGAGCCTGATCCAAACGCACAAAACCGCCACGTTCCGTCTTATACGCACTACTATTGTTCTTGATATAAGTACAGCGTCTAGCACCTTCCAACAACTTCAGATGATCCTCAATGGCCGATTGAACCTGGGACTCTTTAGGAGTGCCACTCTTCTTACTCCTCACGCTTCAGCCTCATATACTCTCTGGTATTCTTCCGATGCTGTTCCAATTTCTCAAGATCGCTCTTGATGCGCTCCTATTGCCTCTCGTTCCAAGCCTTAGACTTCACATTCCGGGCTGCAATGCTTTCTATGGCGACGATCAACCTTATCAAATGATCGACCGCAATAGGCGCACTCAATCTGTTCCGGTTTCCGGTAGTCAGCAAACACCGCCTCGCAGACCCGCTGCACTATTGGATCAGCGTCAGACCAATCCGAAGTTCGATGATACATATCGCTGAAGGTATTTCAAGATCGAAAGCTATATCAATGGGTGAGAGTGAAGGTATGTCCGGGATCGGACATACGAAAAAGCGGTGATTGTCGCAGAGGCTTACATCCTGAAACCTGGTTGGCTATAATTACAAAAACCGGTAGTGTCCAGTATCAGCTAATAAGACTCTATTTATAAAGTCTAAATTTTGTTGCTTTTGATGATCACAGAACCTCAAATTTGCCCTCCTTGTCAGAGCAAAAATAGAGTCCAAAGTGGGACTACCGCTTCTGGAAAGCAGAAGATTTATGGCTTAGATTGTAACGCTGACAGGCTTCTAGGCTCTTCTCGTTACACGGAAGAGAAAACAGAACCGATTCTAAAAACCGACCCAGAAATAGCTTCTTTGACCGGCTGGCTAAGAATCTATGCTGTTGCTCCGCAAACAGTTATCAACTAGATTAAAAAAACAATTGGAGGATCTTTCTCCAGATCAAGTCTTAATAGATCCTGGGCCGGAAGATATTTTAGCGTTGGATGA